>JAOULB010000311.1 GCA_029882235.1 Gammaproteobacteria bacterium
CGAGATGCTCGATGACCCATCCTATAATGCTACCGATATTGGTCGCGTGATTTCACAGGACGCCAGTCTCACTGCGCGCCTGTTGAAAATTGTGAATAGCGCTTTTTATGGTTATCAGTCTCGCATCGAAACCGTCTCCCGTGCGGTGACTGTCATTGGCCTACGAGAATTGCGTGGCCTGGTGCTTGCCGCTTCAGCGGTTGAGTCTTTTGCCAAACTTCCGAATGATGTATTGAATATGGTCAATTTCTGGCGCCATAGTGTTTACTGTGGTGTCGTCGCTCAACAGATTGCTCAACACTGTAATGTCCTGCATAGCGAACGATTGTTCGTTGCGGGTCTGTTACATGATATTGGTAAACTGGTCATCACCAATAAAATGCCAAAGGAAGCCCGTGAAGTTGCCGAACGGGTTAAAAAGAAAAAGAAATTTGATTATGAAATAGAAAATCAGATCATGGGTTTTGATCATGCCGAAGTCGGTGGCGAGTTATTAAAAGAATGGTCAATGCCTGAGGCCTTATTTACGGCAGTCAATTATCACCATCGCCCACAGGCTTCAATGACTTCAGAGATGGAAGTCTGTATCGTCAATATCGCCAACATCATGACCATAAAGGCCGAGCATGGAGTGGAGGCGAATGATATGGTGCCACCATTCGAAGACTATGTCTGGAATGTAACTGGCTTGACTGAAGCTGAACTGGAACCGATCTATTCTCGCGCAGGTGTGTTGTTCGCTGAGGCACTGGATGCCGTGTTGCCTCAGTCGTATAAACCTCTCTAATTGTCTGGCACTCTCTAGTTTTCTAACCCAGTGCGGGCCTGCACGTGTTCATCCTGCTCAATAACTTCACCATCTTCACGTAGGGGTGGGTAAGCCAGTTTTTTTCTGCGATAAAAACGTGCCAGCACCGGGTGCGCCCATTCAAATAATGTTTTCTGAAATACGTCTTCTGGCAGACGTGAGCTTTCATACATGCCGGCCTGCTTTCTCTGGCGATGCGCTTCAAACAGAATTAAAGCTGCAGCGACTGAAACATTCAAAGAATCCACCATACCATCCATCGGGATGGTGACAATATGGTCGGCCTGTTGAATAACTTCCTCATCGGGTCCACTCTTTTCTGCGCCTAAAACAATCACTGTTGGGTGGGTGTAATCAACTTCACGAAAATCAATGGAGTTTGGGCTGACATCTGCAACAACCAGTTGCATGTTCTGTTGCTTGAAATGATCCAGCGCGGCATGAATACTTTGATGAGTTCGAACCTTGACCCATTTACCACTACTGGAGGAAATGCCCCGATTGGGTCGAATTGTAGTGCGATCATAAACGGCATGCGCCTCAAACACTCCCGTGGCATCACAGTTGCGTAAGATGGCTGAGAGGTTATGCGATTTGTGCACATTATCCATTAGCACCGTTAGATCAGGCTGGCGCATGGTGAGAATTTGCAACAGACGCTGGTAGCGTTCGGGTGTCATAGAGTTTCATTCATATCATGGTTACAATCGACCCCTTATTATACGTCACCCTCGGGAGAGGAACAGTAGATGAGCTCAAACAGTATGCAGCGATTACTTGAAATCATGTCGGCCCTGCGCGATCCAGACAAAGGCTGTCCCTGGGATCTGGAACAGAGCTGGCGCACGATTGTGCCGCACACGATTGAAGAGGCCTATGAAGTAGCCGATGCCATCGAGCGAGATGATTTTGATGAAGTTAAGGCCGAGCTCGGCGATCTACTTTTTCAGGTGGTGTTCTATGCGCAGCTTGCTAAAGAAGAAAAACGATTCAGTTTTGATGACATCGTCAATGCCATCAGTGACAAACTGGTTCATCGCCACCCGCATGTCTTTGGTGATGTGTCTGTTGATGATGCCGATGCACAAACGGAACATTGGGAAGCACTCAAAGCCGAAGAGCGAAAACAAAAAGCGGCACAGGGCGATCAGCAACACAGTGCGCTTGATGGTATTGCCCATACACTCCCAGCCATGAATGTGGCAGAAAAAATTCAAAAGCGCGCCGCACGAGTCGGCTTTGACTGGCCAGATAAAGAAGGTGTGTTCGCCAAGGTCGAAGAAGAACTGGCAGAACTGAAACAGGCCTGGGACGATCCGGTAGAAAGAAAAAATGAACTCGGTGACTTGCTGTTTAGTTGCGTCAATCTTGCGCGTCATGCCGGGTTTGAACCCGAGTCGGTCCTGCGGCAAAGTAATCGCAAGTTTGAACAACGCTTTCGGGCGATGGAACAGACGATTTCATCGAGTGATCAACAGTTCGAAAATATGTCGATCGAAGAACTGGAAGCCGCCTGGCAGCACGCCAAAACTAAAACGGATTAGCTGAAAGCACTAACATAGTGCACACCAAAACCAGACGCACAACACTAGTGCGATTTTTTGCTCATTATTTGTGCAAAATTTAGCTAAGTTTTTGATCAATAAAGAAACAACAACAATGGTGCAGTTCTTGCTCTATATGCACAACTTTGAAGCACGGGGAGAACAATGGAAACTTTAAAAACGTCTACTGATGTCTTATTCATTTTACTTGGCGCCATCATGGTTCTGGCCATGCACGCCGGGTTTGCCTTTCTTGAAGTCGGTACTGTTCGTAAAAAGAATCAGGTCAACGCACTGGTCAAAATCATTGTCGATTTTGCCGTATCGACCATCGCCTACTTTTTTATTGGCTATGCGGTCGCCTATGGTGTGGATTTTTTCACCGAGGCCAAAACGCTCACGACCAAGAGTGGTTATGACCTGGTTAAATTCTTCTTCCTGCTGACCTTTGCAGCCGCAATCCCTGCGATTATCTCAGGCGGAATCGCAGAGCGTGCCAAATTCAATCCACAAATGGCCGCCAGCTTTATTATTGTTGGACTGATATATCCTTTCTTTGAAGGTATGACCTGGAATGGTAACTTTGGTATGCAAACCTGGATCGAAGCCGCCTTTGGTGCCCAGTTCCATGACTTTGCCGGCTCTGTTGTTGTGCATGGCATGGGCGGCTGGCTCGCCTTAGGTGCCGTGGTAATGCTCGGTGCACGCTCAGGTCGTTATACCAAAGAAGGAAAAATCTCCGCCCACCCACCTTCAAGTATCCCCTTCCTGGCACTGGGTGCCTGGATACTGACCGTCGGCTGGTTCGGTTTTAATGTCATGTCTGCACAGACCATCGATGCCGTCAGTGGCCTGGTCGCCGTGAACTCCCTCATGGCCATGGTCGGCGGTATTCTGGCCGCTCTGTTCATGGGTCGGAATGACCCTGGTTTT
>JAOULB010000312.1 GCA_029882235.1 Gammaproteobacteria bacterium
GTCATCAAAGTCAGCATTGTTCCCTGCGAACCAAACAAACTAAAATCATTTTCAAAAATGAAAGCCTCTCCACCCAGTTTCACCCCGGCCACATCATAAAATATAAAATCTGCACCCAGGGCAAAGGATGCATCTTCATCAAAGATCATTGGAATACCAAAAGTATCCTGAATATTATCTGACATCGTATATGTGGCGACAGGCTTGGCGAGAATAGTAAACTGATTCTCTTCAGCATTTACAACAAAACTACTAAACAAAAAACAGATTGTTATCATAAGTCCCTTAAATTTCATATTTCCTCCACAATGTATATATTTTTTTGAGAACTCATGATATCAGCAGGCTATAATATGCAGCAAGTTGATGCTATTTATATACTTCGAAAAAATCAAAATTGAGCGATTACAAAACATACTCATGCGCCCTGCCATTCTTTTTTCACTATTACTCTCACTAAGTGGTCTGAGCCTGATTGTGGCTTTGTTCTCCGGTAGTATTCCAGTTTTAGTCAGTGACTTGTCTGTTATTTATACAGGCCAGGCTGCCAATACTGCTCAGCAGGTTATTCTGGAATTGCGCCTGCCTCGTGTTTTTGGCGGCTTTATCACAGGAGGCTTACTCGCATTAGCCGGTTGTCTCATGCAAGTACTACTACGCAACCCACTTGCTGATCCTTATGTGCTGGGTGTTTCTGGTGGTGCGGCTGTCGCGGCTATGCTGGCTATACTCGCGGGCTTTAGCGGCATACTACTCTCAGGTAGTGCATTTATTGGCGCGCTGCTCGCCATGTTACTGGTCTTTGGTCTGGCACATGGACAGGGGAGCTGGACACCAACGCGATTACTGTTGACCGGTATTGTTCTCGCCTCTGGCTGGGGTGCGGTGATTAGCTTTATCCTCGCCCTGAGTCCGGATGAATCTCTGCGCAGTATATTATTCTGGCTTATGGGTGATCTGGCTTATGTTGAATCGAGTCAACATGCTGCCATTATTTTATTCATTGGTTTGATCGTTTCTTTTTCGATCGCACGCAGCATGAATATCATGGTACAGGGTGAACAACAGGCATCTGCACTTGGAGTTGAAGTTGGTCAGATCCGATTCTTTATATATATAGTTGCATCATTATTAACTGCCAGTGCCGTCAGTCTGGCAGGTAGTATTGGCTTTGTCGGTCTGGTTGTGCCGCATCTAATTCGTTTAATGGGTGTCACTGACCATCGCATTTTGCTCCCAGCAGCAACATTGTTTGGCGGTGCCCTGCTCACATTCGCAGACACGCTGGCCAGAACTATTATTGCGCCTGAAACCTTGCCGGTTGGTGTGATCAGTGCAGCGCTTGGCGTCCCCCTGTTTTTGTATCTTCTTTATCGCGGTCAGGGATACAAAAGCAAATGACTCTATTAAAAACTAATAGTCTATCAGTCAGCATTGGCACTCAAACTGTTTGCCATCAACTGGAACTGAATATTAATACTGGCGAACGATGGGCCATACTGGGCATGAATGGCTCGGGCAAAACCACTCTACTGCATACTCTGGCCGGTCTTCGAGAGGCCGATTCTGGCGACATTATGCTTAACAATACATCCATCTCATCATTAACGCGCCGACAGATGGCAAAACAAATGGGCCTGTTATTACAGGACTATGAAGATAATTTTCCCGGCACGGTATTACAAACCGTACTAGCCGGCCGTCACCCACATATGCATAACTGGCAATGGGAAAGTGAAGCAGATATTCAGCTGGCAAAAGATATGCTGACGAAACTCGGGTTGGAAGAATTTTCAGATCGACAGATCACAAGTTTATCTGGTGGTGAAAGACGGCGAGTCGCGATTGCAATGCTATTAACCCAGTCTCCAGAACTATTTCTTATGGATGAACCAAGCAATCATTTAGATATTCGTCATCAACATCAAATTCTACAGTTATTTTCGAATCTAACTACACAAGATAATCGAACCCTGCTCATGGTTCTACATGATATTAATCTGGCCATGCGTTATTGTGACCATGCATTATTGTTATTTGGTAATGGTGAGACTCTGGCGGGTGAAGTTACGCAGGTAATGACAAAAGAGAATTTGCAGCATCTGTATCAGTATCCACTGGAATTAGTAGAAGGACCGAACGGCCCAATCTTTACTGCTGTTTAATTATCCAGCCTGCTGGGATATGCCACCAGCAACCACATCTTCTTCCAGCCAGTCCATCAGCGGCTCCCAGTCGTCCTTATCGACCTGGGCACGTTGATCCCACATCTCATTAATACCGATACCCTGGCCTACCGCACGAACATAATGCTGGGTATCGCGAAACTCGGTAATCAGTGGCAGATTTAAAGTATTCAGGAAGCGCTCCAGTGATTGATAGACCATGGTGTTTTTCTTCACTCTATTGGCCACCACACCTACACGTACACCAAGCTGGCGGACTTTACCAATCAGCAGCAAATCTTCAACAAATCGAGTCGCTGATCTGATGTCAATCGGTGAAGGCAGCACTGGAATAATAATGGTATCGACCTGGCGCACATAATTCAGAACGTGGTGACCGGATATCCCAGCTGGTGCATCAAGAATAATACGTTGTGTCGCCGGGGGCACACGCAAGGCCCAGCTGGTCGTAACACCTGAGCTTGTACTTTTATGGGCCTCAACACCGAAAATAGCAGGATGATTTTTGCTACGCTGTGCGAGCCAGCTGGTGCTGGAAGCCTGGGGATCGTAGTCGAGCAAGGCGGTTAGAAAACCATCGCAGGCATAACGGCTCGCCAGATTGGTCGCTATGGTGGTCTTACCACAGCCACCTTTGCTGTTTAATACCAGAATTTTCCTCACCATCCTGACACCCCTTCCCTTCATCAGCATAATTATAAAAAGGATATTAGCACAAATTATAACCAACTGGACATAAAATAGTCAGCTAGTGTGTTAAGTATCACACTTTAGCTTCGTTTCGCTGCATATTCGAGTCAGATTAACTGAAGTTTACAAGCTGCTTGACATCACTAACACGCCTCCATAGAGTAGCGCTTGCAAAATATTGCCTTCAGGTGTTCCAGAGACCTTCGTCGACGGAATGAAACGGGAAGCCGGTGAGTCACAGATCGAAATCTGTACAATTCCGGCGCTGCCCCCGCAACGGTAAGTGAGTAAAAGTTAACCAAATAGCCACTGTGGTAACACGGGAAGGCGGTTAACCTGGATATCAATATCCACTCATGAGCCCGGAGACCGGCCTGAAGAATATCGGGTGTGT
>JAOULB010000313.1 GCA_029882235.1 Gammaproteobacteria bacterium
CTATCCGTGGGAAAGTTTCTAGTGATTAAGATTCGATTTAAATAAAACCGATCGTAACTAGAATTTAACTGCGAGGATTCTTTTCAAAGTTTCCAAATAGTTTTCAAATGATTCCTGTCCATCCCTAGTTAGGCTATAAACAGTCTGAGCTCGTTTACTGGCACCCATTTTTTTTTCTTTACTCAAATATCCTGAGGCCCGCAATTTTTTAATATGCGACTCCAGGTTACCATCGGTGATGGCGAGTTCTTTTTTTAATTCGGTAAAGGTAGCCTCACCACGAGCGATCAGAAACGCCGCAATACGTGTGCGAATCGGTTGATGCAAAGTTGCATCCAGCTCAAAAGGGGACATGGCATCCATTGTTATTTGGTTATCTCTCCAGTGTTTCAATAATGAAACCCATTTTAAGTTTAATCCCATCTTTGTGATTTAGCTCAGGGGCAAGCTGATATTCTCGGAAGCGGTATTTACGAAGCGGATGGAGCCACTTCCCCTGTTCAAAGCGATAGCGCCCATCGGGTTTCGACTGCTTGACGGTGAGATCCAGCGGCCGTTTCAGTGTCAAAGGGATTGTAATTTGTTGTTGTGTGGTTAGTGTTTCCCCACGGATATTCAGCTCGAGTGGAATGTCCGTACCTGCTGGGATTTGCAGCACATATTTGTCCGGTGTAGCTCTCTTTTGAAGTTGATAATCCTGCAAGGTCATCGTTGGCCAGTCAGGTGTTGGCGCTCGATAGTGGGCCTGGTGGATTAACCACGTGGGCAGAATAATCAAACTCAGCCAGAGTAGGCTGGCGAGCATGCGGAAGCGGAGCTTCTGTTGGATGATGGGCAAATCGATCAACCAGGCTAACACCGGCAGGCCGATACCGGCGAGGATAATGGTGAGCCACTCCATGCTCTTAAGCGGCATTTGCAGTATCAGACAAGTCAGTCCAATCAGTACCATCAGCGTGCCGTTCCAGGTCAGTAATTGTTGTGAAAACAGACCATGAATATAAAAGCCCAGCCCCGTCAACGCGATCATGATGGGGTAAAACAGATACCCACCACCGAAAAAATTCATGCCAAGATTGATCAAGACGATCAAGCCAACCAGAGACCACCAGACTTTGGTCAGTTGTAACTGAATAAAGGATAAGGTCTCATCGTTTTGCTCCCGCTGTTGTCGAGTCAGCCGGAAATCCCAGTAAGCGGCAAAAATCACCACAGTCGCAATGAATAAATTCGAAGCCAATGCACGTGGCCAGATCCCGGGAATAAGCTTGGGTGTGAATATGGCGTTGACAGACAGGATTAAAAAAGCGGCGGTCAGTCCCCAGATGATCAAGGTATGTTTTTCCAGCCGCACACTGCGATGGCCTGTGGCCAGCATGCTGTGAATTTGCTCGATCTGGTTTGCTGCGTGGTCCTGCATAGTTTGACTCCTATAATTGACTCTGAAATTCAGAGTAACTATACTCTGTTTTTCAGAGTATAGGCAAGCGTGAGCATATTGTCATCTTAAAAGGGAAGGAACGGATTATGGGAAAACACATACTTATATATATAGGTCTAGCCATGCTGTTTATGGACACGGGAGGCTGCTCGACCAGAACCCTCTACGACCAGTTGCAACGTGAACAATGTCGCAAAGAAAGCGCCGATGTTGCGGGCTGCATGAGTGACAAACCTCGTTATGATGAATACCAGCAGCAGCGGAATGAAGTCGTTAAATAGTCATTTTTGTCGGAGATGGTTGTGAAGTTTGTAAAACCGAGTGTCAGGATTACCTCATTGATTGTTTTCGTTTTTCTTTCCACTACGCTCGAGGCTATGGAACGACGACGTGATCAGTTTACTAAAGTCCCTGGTTATTATATTAGCCCCATCCCGATAATTTTGGGTGGACTGGGTAAGAGTATTGCCGTTGCAGGCTCCTATAATAATGCACACGATAGTTATACTGATTACGCTGTTTTTATGGTCGGCGGGAATATTCAGGGTGGTGGTCTGCTGGTAAAAGATATTCATTTGCTGGAAAAACGACTCATTCTTGATGTCAATTATTCCCACGTGAGTCAGGTGACACAACGTCGCTACAACACCCGTGGTATGCAAGGTGGGCAAAACAACTACATCCACGCTACTTCGGAGGATAATAATTTCTACAACCTGCGTTTAACGGGGACATTTGAACAACGCATGGTTGAGGTCTTTTTCGGGGCTCAGGATGGCAGTGGTCGTCTGACCAAAATCAGTGATCAGAACCAACGCCTGATTCAAACCACGTCCGGGGCTAAACGTGAGGCTTCCGCACTTTATGTCGCAGGATTACGTATTGACTGGACCGATGATTATCATGATCCACGTCGAGGTGTGCGCTATGAATATGCACGCTGGCAGCGTAATGAAGAAAACCCGTTGGCAGTAGAATACTATCAGTCAGAGCATAATCTCACCGCCTATTTACCCATCGGTAAACAGAGCAGCTGGTTGTTTAATTATTTCCAGGCCGATGCCCATGTCACCCGCCAGGGCGAAACGGACCTGACCGCCATCGCACAACGAAGTGGTTTAGATTGTGACGATAGCGCATTGACCGCAACACAGCGTGATTTTTGTTTACGCGCGATTCGTAATACTGCGGCCCATAATCAATACGGGACGGTGGGTGCCTTGGGTGGGCGCTCGCGTTTACGCTCTTATCCTGGCGGGCGTTTTAATGGTGCGCATGCCTTATTCTATGGCACCGAATTTCGTTGGAACATTACCGATGAATTCCAACCCTTTGATATCTGGTTGGCCAAGGATGTGCGCACTGGCGTGCAGCTGGCCTTTTTTTACGAGACAGCCACAGTCGCCGATACCAAAACGGAGCTGGGTGATATCTGGCGTGATTCGTATGGTATTGGCGGGCGCATTGTGACCGCATCGGGTCTGGTCTTTCGTGCCGATTATGCCACGGGTGATGAAGGCGAAGAAATCACGGCGTTCATCAGTTACCCATGGGAGATTTTTTAATAAAACCGCGAATGCGGTGTGCCGCTATCTTTTCGTCTTTAGTGTCCAAAGGCTTATCGGCTGCAGGTGGGCATGGTAGAATTTGTTCCTTCACTGAAGTCCTTCATAAGGTTAGGCGGAATGCAGCAATATCTTGATTTAATGCGCCATGTGCGTGATAACGGTATTAAAAAAGAAGACCGCACGGGCACCGGCACGGTCAGCGTGTTTGGATATCAAATGCGTTTTAATCTTGCCGACGGTTTTCCTTTAG
>JAOULB010000314.1 GCA_029882235.1 Gammaproteobacteria bacterium
TTGATGTTCATAAATATGGGCAGGAAATTCACAGAAATACCTCGGTCAACTAAATAATGTCATCGACTCAATTAAGCATAATGACAGTCTCGGGATCATAACCGCAATACCTATGACTTGTCTTGTCTCTGTCTCGACGAAAATTACCGCGCGCTCTTTATGGTTACACTCCAATATTCGTGCCGCCTTTTAAATTTTGTTTCACCTATACTTACCAACGTTAGGACAGGAAGAACTCCATTAATCTCACCCAACACCATCACTGGAGGAGGTGTAGTATGAAAAGACGTCTTTATTTTGTCCTGCCAGATGTAAACACAGCCAGAGCCGTACACAATGAATTGCTCCTGGCCCGTGTGGCAGAAAACCACATGCATGTCATCGCCCGAGAGGGTACCGATCTGACCGACCTGCCTGAAGCTAATCTCTTACAACAAACCGACATCATTCATGGCGCCCAGCTAGGCTTTATTCTGGGTGGTTTTACTGGTGTCCTGGCGGGTAGTCTCGCCTCAAGCCTTGGCTTTATTGTGCAGGGACTCGAGGTCTGGTCTGTTGGTTCACTATGCCTTGGCGGCGCATTTCTTGGTGCCTGGGCATCCAGTATGGTTGCCATCAATATTCCAAATACACGGCATAAACCTTTCGCAGAGGCAATTGAGAAAGGACACATCCTGTATATGGTCGATGTACCCGCGAGCCAGGTCGATGAAATCAGTAATCTGGTGAGAAGCCATCATCCAGAAGCTGATATGCATGATGTCGAACCCACGATCCCGGCGTTTCCATAAAAGTAAGTCGATAATCCTGATATGGCGGCATCATGCTGCCATATCAGGCTGCACTATAGGTCGCTCGAAAGGCGTTTACAAAACTCTCAAGACTGGCGCTCTCGAGCTGATTAATGCCTGCTGCGGCCTGTCTGCCGCCTCCGGTTGGAAACTGGCTACAGAGTTTGTCTGCACCCGCTTTATTCTCCAGAGGTGATCGGACGCTGACCAGAAAGCTTCCATCTGGTTTCTCAGTCAGCAGCGCATGTGCACGCGCAGGATGCTCTCGGGCAAGCTGATTGGCAAAGACCCCAGAGATACGTCGCGCCCATTTTTCATCCGGCATCACGAACATCGCGACACTCTGCTCCTCAATTTCAGGCTTCAGCGTACCCGCCTGGTTCAAATCGTCGGCATAGCCATTTTTCAGAACCTCAAAAGCGGGATCTGCGGCAATAAAATCGAGCGGGTTTTCATAGGGGTGAACTTTTCTGAATAAGTCATCCGGCGCATAAAACAGATCATCAATGCTGGCGCCATAGCCGTTGTAATTAATACAGGTGCCTAATTCGCGCAGGGCATCGAGTTCAATCTGGCTCAACGCCAACGGTTTTGCTGCGCGTATGGCACTGTCATAAAGATTGTCGCCAAATGCCCCTGTTACAGCCCAGGCCAGAAACTTCCCCTTGAGATAACCATTAACCAACAAACTGGTACATACATTGGGCGCGGTATCAATATGGACATCAAGATTAGGATATTCAGGAATATCGCCCGCCATATGATGATCAAAATAAGTAACTGAAATACCCTTCTCGAGCATCTGGATCAATGCCGCTTTATTCTTCTCCATCGAAACATCCAGCACCGTGACAGAGTCGCCTGGCTCAGGTGTTATTTTTTCCAGCAGCTTGATATCTCGCTTAATACCAGTAACCAGAGCTGATTCCAATGGATCGGCTAACCGCAGCTGCTGTAAGGCACAAATCCCATCGGCATCGCCGTTAAACACATCGAAGATCATGAGTAATTCAACTCCAAAAAATATGACAATGTTATATAATAAAAGCCTTGTGGAAGATTAGTATGAGCCAGATAACTAATGGAACTTGAAGCACCGCACAATTTCGCGTATTGAGAATCAAACAAACTATAATTCATGTGAGTTTTGTAACCTAATTTTCATAATAAGCTTTGTGTAATAACTGCTTCTCTTGTTTTATTTTCGTCTTAATTTTTTCGGGAAAAATTGATGTCAAACTCAATCTTGGTTACAGGTGGTGCGGGCTATATCGGCAGTCATGTCGTAAAACAACTTGGTGAAGCCGGCGAAAACGTTGTTGTACTGGACAATCTGTCTAAAGGATTTAAAGAAGCGGTTTTATTTGGTGAACTTTATGTCGGTGATACCAGCGACAAAGAGCTGGTGACAGAAATCATCAACAAACACAATGTCGATACTGTTATGCACTTTGCCGCGCATACGGTTGTGCCCGAGTCGGTCAGCAACCCACTAAAATATTACTGGAACAATACCTGCAGCAGTCGCAACCTGCTTGAGTGCTGTCAGGACAATGGTGTCAAACATTTTATTTTTTCATCAACCGCAGCTGTATATGGTAGCCCGGAAAAACCCGCCGTTACCGAAGACTCACCGACACAGCCGATCAATGCCTACGGCACTTCAAAATTAATGACGGAGTGGATGTTAAAGGATCTGGCCTACGCAACAGATCTTCGCTATGTCGCATTAAGATACTTCAATGTTGCAGGTTGTGATCCTGAAGGTCGAATTGGCCAGTCGACGCCTGATGCAACGTTATTACTAAAAGTCGCCTGTGAAGCAGCTGTAGGTAAACGCGATACGATCTATATATTTGGTACGGACTACCCAACACCAGATGGCACGGGGATTCGCGACTATATCCATGTAGAAGACCTCGCTAGCGCACACATCAAGGCGCTGGAATATCTTCGCAATGGTGGCGATTCAGCAACCCTCAATTGCGGCTATGGGCATGGCTATAGTGTACGTGAAGTGCTCGATATGGTTGAACAGGTCAATGGACAAGCGTTAAATATTGTGGAAGAAGGACGCCGTGAGGGAGACCCTGCGCAGTTAATCTCTAAGGCTGAAAAAATAAGACAGGTGCTGAAATGGGAGCCGACCAATGATGACCTCAGGAAGGTTGTCGAATCCGCTCTAAACTGGGAAAAGAAACTTTCAAGAGGCGAAGGCTACAGCAAGTAGCCAAAGCTGGTCTATTTACTTCAATCACCATATTATTTATACTGTCTTTTTTAAGCTATTTGATCCAACTGTGAGCAACATCTCACTTACTGGATCAGGCTTATAGCAAAATAACAATTGCAATAACTTGCTATAGCGCCCCTCTTAATTAAAGAGCTGGAATTAATATAGGTGAGGAAAATTTAATGTGCACGATTGCACGACTTGGTTTTATTGTAGTTTTCACTAGTTTA
>JAOULB010000018.1 GCA_029882235.1 Gammaproteobacteria bacterium
AAACACCTCTGTACGAATACCACAGCGGTGATTGCGATGAAGGGACAATACCCAAAAGAGGAACTATCCGACTGGCCTTCCGGCTTTGTTTGTGATGAGATCAGGGCTGTCCAGGTTCCTGAGCTGGATGCGGCCAGACATGTGGTTCTGATCAGTTATGAGATGTCTTAATAATAGAAATAATTAGTAAAATCATAAGCTTGGAGAAAAATGATGGGGAAGATCATTGCAGTGACCAACCAGAAAGGCGGCGTCGGTAAAACCACCACCTGCATTAATCTGGCGGCATCTTTATCCGCGACCAAACGCCGCGTGTTGTTGATCGACATCGATCCACAGGGCAACGCCACCATGGGCAGCGGTGTGGAAAAATCACAGATCGAGCGAACGACCTGTAATGTCCTGCTGGGCGAAAACCCGATTTCTGAATGTCTCATTAAGCCTGAAAACGGCGATTATGATTTACTACCTGCCAATGGCGATCTGACCGCCGCTGAAGTGGCGCTGATTGAAATGCAGCAGCGCGAAAGTCGTTTACGTACCGCGCTGGATGAAGTGCGCGATCGCTATGACTATGTGCTCATTGACTGCCCCCCCTCATTAAACATGCTGACCCTGAATGCACTGGTCGCCTCGCAGTCAGTGATGATCCCGATGCAATGCGAATACTATGCACTGGAAGGTTTAACCGCGCTGCTCGATACCGTCGAGAAAGTGAAAAGCACCGTCAATCCAGAACTCAAGGTCGAAGGCCTGCTGCGTACCATGTACGACCCGCGCAATAATCTGGCCAATGACGTGTCGGGTCAACTGCTAGTGCATTTCCCGGATCAGGTCTATCGCACCATTATCCCGCGTAACGTCCGTCTGGCCGAAGCGCCGAGTCATGGTATGCCGGTGATCAAATATGACCGCGCATCCCGTGGCGCACTGGCCTATCTGGCACTGGCAGGTGAGTTGTTACGCCGCCATGAAAACACCAGTCTGGCGAACGCGGTTAACGGATAAGTAAGAGAAGGACGATGTCGGTGAAAAAACCAGGATTAGGACGTGGACTGGATGCCCTGCTTGGCGGTGGCCTGGGAGGCAGTACAACGGCATCGACCGGTGCAAATCAGACCGCAACCGCAGAATCCCTTAAGACCCTACCCGTTGATGTGATTCAACGGGGTCGCTATCAACCGCGTGAAGATTTTGATCCCACAGCACTACAGGAATTAGCCGACTCAATTAAGGCGCAGGGCGTGGTCCAACCCATTGTGGTTCGTCCGCTGCATGGCCAGTCGGGTAAATATGAAATCATCGCCGGTGAGCGCCGCTGGCGTGCCACCCAGCTTGCCGGTCAGCACGAGATTCCGGTCGTCATTCGTGATGTGCCCGACAAGACCGCCATGGCCATGGGCCTGATCGAAAACATCCAGCGTGAAGAACTCAATCCAATGGAAGAGGCAACGGCACTCAACCGTCTGATCGATGAGTTTGCGCTTACTCACTCGCAAGCTGCCGAGGCCGTAGGGCGTTCGCGTGCAGCCGTCACCAATATGCTGCGCCTGCTGACGCTATCTCATGAAGTGAAAAAAATGCTCGAGCAGGGTCAAATCGAAATGGGTCACGCCCGCGCATTACTGGCGCTGGCGCCCGAGGTGCAGGCCCAGGCCGCACGTAAGGTGGCGTCCGGTGGTTTATCCGTGCGCGAAACCGAGCAGCTCGTGCGCAAAATGCTCAACCCGGAAACCACGAGTTCGAAGCCAGGTAGTAGTAATAAACTTGATCCGGATACGCTCGAACTGCAGCAAAACCTGTCGGAAAAACTGGGTGCCAAGGTGCAGTTCCAGCACTCCGCCAAAGGCAAGGGAAAAATGGTGATTACCTACAATAGCCTTGATGAACTGGACGGAATTCTAGACCACATCAAATAGCTCAAAAAACAACCAGCATAAGCGCGGTTATATTGCAAAACTTCACCTTATGCCCCCATTTGCCAATTGATAATTAGTACCTGAAACTATATACTGCGCCCGCCTGAGATGGCCAATGGTGCCGGTTTTTACGCCAATCCCCCAATCTCCAATTTTATGGCTTTGTCACACAACAATTTACGGCACATCGCTCTCAGAATGGTCCTGGTACAAGTGGCCTTTACGATCATCATCGCGGTCATTTTTTATCTACAACAGGGCACTGAATTTGCACTCGCGGCACTCTATGGAGGCGCCGTGACTCTCGCCAGCACACTACTGAGTGCATGGCGAACGAACGCTGCGATAGAGGCAGACCAGCATAACGCCGAACACGGCATGCTGGAGTTTTACCAGATAATGGTAATGCGTTTTCTGCTCGTAGTTGGATTACTCGCGCTGGGTCTGGGCTGGCTGAAGCTGGCACCCATCGCACTGGTGAGTGGATTCATCGCAGCGCAGGTTGGGCAGATATTTGGCCCAACCAGAATAAAAAAGGGCTAGGCCCGGCAAAATGATTTCTTAAAATTATATTTGGGTTTTAACTAACAATGGCGAGTGACGCACTAACTTCAACTGATTATATATCCCATCACCTACAAAACTGGACTTATGGTCTACATCCACAAAACGGTTGGAGCTTTGCACACAGTGCTGCTGAGGCCAAGGCCATGGGTTTCTGGGCCATCCATGTCGATACCATGTTGTGGTCGATTCTGCTGGGACTGGCGTTTATTTTCTTTTTCCACCGTGAGGCACGTAAGGCCACAGCGGGTGTCCCCAGCGGTATGCAGAACTTCGTCGAAATGGTTGTTGAATTTATTGATACCAGTGTGCGCGGTTCCTTCACTTCTAAAAACAAACTGGTCCCACCGATGGCGTTGACCGTGTTTGTCTGGATCTTCCTGATGAACTTCATGGATTTGATTCCAGTCGACTGGTTGCCCTGGGTAGCAGGTCAGGTCGGTGCCAATGTCTTTGGCGTAGATCCACATCATGTTTATTTCAAGGTTGTATCTACCACTGATCCCAACGCCACCATCGGTATGGCGTTAACAGTCTTTGCATTGATGATTTTCTTTAGCATTAAAGTCAAAGGTATCGGTGGTTTTGTCGGTGAACTGACCTTACACCCATTCCACTCTCATAATATGGCGGTACAGGTATTTCTGATCCCGTTTAATCTTTTCCTTGAGCTGGTATCGCTAATTTCCAAGCCTATCTCACTGGCCTTACGACTGTTCGGTAATATGTATGCCGGTGAAATGATCTTCATTCTGATTGCGATTATGTTCAGCGCAGGCATGTTACTGGCTGCGGTTACAGGTTTATCTATGGACACCATATTAGGTGGTCTATTAACTCTGGGTGGAGCCCTGTTACACATGGGTTGGGCTATTTTCCATATTCTGGTTATTACCCTGCAGGCGTTTATCTTCATGACACTAACGATTGTGTACATGGATATGGCTCATTCGGATCATTAACAACAGATTTTTTACTTTTTAATTATTAACTTTATAGAAATTTAGGAGACAAAAATGGAACAAGCATTACTTTATATTGCTGCCGCTTTAATGATGGGCATGGGCGCACTCGGCGCAGCTGTAGGCATCGGTGTTCTCGGTGGTCGCTTCCTTGAAGGTGCGGCGCGTCAGCCTGAACTGATTCCAATGCTGCGTACCCAGTTCTTCATCGTTATGGGTCTGGTCGATGCGGTACCAATGATCGCTGTTGGTCTGGCCATGTACCTGATGTTCGCCGTTAAGATTTAATGATTAGCGAGCTTCCACTTTATTAAATAACGGGAAGGTTACGTAATGAATATTAACTTAACGCTAATCGGTCAATCGATCACCTTCATATTTTTTGTGATCTTCTGTCTGAAGTATGTCTGGCCACCTATTATGAATGCCCTGGAAGAGCGCAAGACCAAGATTGCTGATGGTCTCGCTGCTGCCGACAAGGGCAAGCATGAAGAAGAGCTGGCCAAAAAAGGCGCAGCCGAGACTTTACGCAAAGCCAAAGAAGAGTCTGCTGAGATTATTTCACATGCACAGAAACGTGCCAGTGAGATCATCGAAGAAGCCAAAGATGCTGCTCGCGCAGAGGCCGATCGACTGGTCCATGCTGCGCAGGCTGAAATCGAACAGGAAGCGAATCGTGCACGTGAACATCTGCGTGGACAGGTCGTGACTCTGGCGGTGGCCGGTGCCGAGAAAGTACTCAAGCGTGAAATCGACGAAAAGGCCAACGAAGATCTGCTCAAGGATCTGGTTGCCCAGCTATAAGGGATAAAGACTATGGCAGAAAAAAAGACCATTGCTCGCCCTTATGCGCAGGCTGCGTTTGATCTGGCTACGGCTGAAAAAGATCTGAAGGGCTGGTCTGAGATGTTACAACTGATCGCAGCAGTGACTACTGATGCGACCATGCGTGATCTGATCAGCAACCCCAGCATCAGCCGCGAAAAGCTGGTCGATCTCATTCTCGATATCTGCGACAAAAACCTGAATGATCAGGCTAAAAACTTTGTTCGCGTTCTCGGAGAAAACAAACGCCTGAATATCGTTACCGAAATTGCTTCTACCTATGAGCAACATCGCGCCGAAGCAGAAAAGGTGATCGAAGCCGAAGTAGTTTCTGCCTTTGCTTTAAGTGATGCTCAACAAAAAGCATTGTCCGCTGCTCTGAAAAAACGCCTTGGTAGTGACATCAATCTGGTTAGTAAAGTTGATGACACCATGATCGGTGGCGCCATTGTCAGAGCAGGTGATCTGGTCATCGACGGCTCGGTTAGTACACAACTGCACAAATTGTCGCACGCCTTAATGAGCTGAGCGCAAATGCATACAAGTGATTAAAGGATAAGAAAATGCAACTCAATCCATCTGAAATCAGTGATCTGATTAAAAAACGGGTCGAAAGTTTTGAAGCCAAAACTGAAGCCCGCAACGAAGGCACCGTGGTCTCTCTGGCTGACGGTGTTGTCCGTGTTCACGGCCTGGCGGATGTCATGGCTGGTGAAATGCTGGAATTTCCCGGTGATACCTTTGGTATGGCACTTAACCTCGAGCAGGACTCGGTCGGTGCGGTGGTACTGGGTGATTATGAACACATCTCTGAAGGCGACAAGGTTAAATGTACTGGTCGTATTCTTGAAGTGCCTGTGGGTGAAGCCATGCTGGGTCGTGTTGTTGACTCACTCGGTAACCCGATTGATGGCAAAGGCCCGATTAGTGCTGAATCATCATCACCAATTGAAAAAATTGCCCCCGGTGTAATCGCTCGTAAATCGGTTGATCAGCCCGTACAGATTGGTCTGAAATCAATTGATGCCATGGTGCCCATCGGTCGTGGTCAACGTGAATTGATCATTGGTGACCGCCAGACGGGTAAAACTGCCGTGGCCATCGATGCCATCATCAACCAGAAGGGTACCGGTGTTAAATGTATCTACGTCGCGGTGGGTCAGAAGGCCTCTTCGATTGCCAACGTTGTACGTAAGCTGGAAGAGTATGGCGCCATGGACCACACCATTGTGGTTGCGGCAACCGCTTCTGACTCTGCTGCGATGCAGTTTATTGCGCCTTACTCAGGTTGTTCTATGGGTGAATACTTCCGTGATAAAGGCGAAGATGCCTTAATCATTTATGATGACTTAACCAAACAGGCCTGGGCCTATCGTCAGGTATCATTGTTGTTACGTCGTCCACCCGGTCGTGAAGCCTATCCTGGTGACGTGTTCTATTTGCACTCACGTTTGTTAGAACGTGCGGCACGTATTAATGCCGAAGAAGTTGAAAAACTCACTGGCGGTAAAGTCAAAGGTAAAACAGGTTCATTAACAGCTCTGCCTATTATTGAAACTCAGGCGGGTGACGTATCGGCCTTCGTACCGACTAACGTAATCTCGATTACAGATGGTCAGATCTTCCTCGAATCGGATCTGTTCAACGCCGGTATTCGTCCTGCGATTAACGCCGGTCTGTCAGTATCGCGTGTAGGTGGTGCAGCCCAGACCAAGATCATTCGTAAGCTCGGTGGTGGTACTCGTCTGGCTCTGGCACAGTATCGTGAACTGGCGGCCTTCGCTCAGTTTGCCTCGGACCTTGATGAAGCCACTCGTAAACAGATCGACCGTGGTCAACGTGTAACAGAATTGATGAAGCAGAAGCAGTACTCTCCTATGAGTGTTGCCGAACAGGCCTTCTCGCTGTTAGCCGCGAATGCAGGTTATCTGGACGATGTTGCAGTGAACAAGATTGTTGATTTTGAAAGTGCCATGCAGGCGCATATCAAGTCGAATAACAAAGACCTGGTTGATCAAATCAATGCCAGCGGTGATTTCAATGATGACATTGAAGCGGCCATGAAAAAGGCACTGGATCACTTCAAAGCAAACGGCGCCTGGTAAGGAGAAGCGAGCATGGCAAGCGGTAAAGAGATTCGCACCAAGATCAAGAGTATCCAGAATACTCAGAAGATCACGCGTGCGATGGAAATGGTCGCCGCCAGTAAAATGCGTAAGGCGCAGGATCGTATGGCAGCATCTCGTCCCTATGCGGACAAGATGCGCAACGTAATCCATCATCTGGCCTTTGCCCATCCTGAATATAAACACCCGTATTTGCTGGAACGTCCTGAAGTGAATCGGGTTGGCTATATTATTGTTTCTTCTGATCGTGGCCTATGTGGCGGTCTAAATAACAACATGTTCCGTGAAGTCATGAAGGACATGCAGGCGTGGAAGGCAAAAGGTGTTGAATCAAGTGTTTGCACCATTGGTTCCAAGGCAGCGTCATTTTTTAAGCGTTTCACAGACATTAAAGCCAAGGTTACACAACTGGGTGATACCCCAAGCGTGAGTGACTTAATTGGTACCGTTAAGGTGATGTTAGATGCTTATGACGCTGGTGAAGTCGATCGCATTTATCTGGTGTTTAATGAATTTGTGAACACTATGTCGCAGAAACCGCAGATTGAGCAATTGCTGCCTGCGATGCCGGCTGAAGAAGATAAAAAAGAGCTGGGCTATCACTGGGATTACATTTACGAACCCGATGCCAAGGCGGTACTGGATGGTCTGCTGGTGCGTTATATCGAATCGCTGGTCTATCAGGGTGTGGTCGAAAACAGTGCCTGTGAAATGGCGGCACGAATGGTGGCCATGAAAGCGGCCTCCGATAATGCTGGCGACCTGATTGATGATCTGGCTCTGGCCTATAACAAAGCTCGACAGGCGGCGATTACGCAGGAACTGTCTGAGATTGTTGCCGGCGCAGCCGCGGTCTAACGCGAAACTAATTTATAAAGAAACTGAGAAGAGGAACTACCAAAATGAGTTCTGGTAAAATTGTACAAATCATTGGCGCGGTAGTGGACGTTGAGTTTCCACGCGATGCGATGCCAAAAATCTACGATGCTCTGGCGGTGAATGATGCCGGCCTGACACTCGAAGTTCAGCAACAACTGGGTGACGGTGTTGTAAGAGCGATTGCCATGGGTTCAACCGATGGACTGAAACGTGAAATGGTGACCAACAATACAGGCGCCCCGATTCAGGTGCCTGTCGGTGAAAAGACCCTCGGCCGTATCATGGACGTATTAGGTAATCCGGTTGATGATGCCGGCCCTATTGGTGAAGAAACACGTTGGTCTATCCACCGTAAACCACCTGAATATGCAGAGCAGGCCGCATCGGTCGATATTCTCGAAACCGGGATTAAGGTAATCGACCTGATTATGCCGATCGCCAAGGGCGGTAAGATTGGTCTGTTCGGGGGTGCCGGTGTAGGTAAAACGGTAACTCTGATGGAACTGATTCGTAACATCGCGGTAGAGCACAGTGGTTACTCTGTATTCGCGGGTGTGGGTGAACGTACTCGTGAAGGTAACGACTTCTATCATGAAATGACAGAAGGTGGCGTTATCGATAAGGTATCGCTGGTTTACGGTCAGATGAATGAGCCTCCTGGCAACCGTCTGCGTGTTGCTTTAACTGGACTGACCATGGCGGAATACTTCCGTGATGAAGGCCGTGACGTACTGATGTTCATCGATAACATTTATCGTTATACATTGGCCGGTACCGAAGTATCAGCTCTGCTGGGTCGTATGCCTTCGGCGGTAGGTTATCAGCCCACGCTGGCCCAGGAAATGGGTGCTCTGCAAGAGCGTATTACCTCAACCAAAACCGGTTCGATTACCTCGTTCCAGGCCGTTTACGTTCCTGCGGATGACTTGACCGATCCATCACCAGCCACCACCTTCGCTCACCTTGATGCAACCCTGGTACTTTCACGTCAGGTTGCGGAGCTGGGTATCTATCCTGCGGTAGACCCACTCGATTCAACTTCACGTCAGCTGGATCCACACGTCATTGGTGAAGAACACTACAACGTCGCCCGTGCGGTACAGGGTAACCTGCAGAAGTATAAAGAGCTGAAAGACATCATCGCCATCCTTGGTATGGACGAGCTGTCTGAAGAAGACAAACTGGTCGTGGCCCGTGCCCGTAAAATCCAGAACTTCCTGTCGCAGCCTTTCTTCGTGGCGGAAGTCTTCACGGGTTCTGCCGGTAAATACGTGAGCCTGAAAGACTCTATTCGTGGCTTCAAGGGTATCGTCGAAGGTGAATATGATGACCTGCCCGAACAGGCGTTTTACATGGTGGGTACCATCGAAGAAGCGGTCGAAAAGGCCAAAACTCTTTAAGAGTTAAGAGGAGTATAGAACCATGGCAATGACCATCCACGTCGATATCGTCAGTGCTGAAACAGAGATCTTCTCTGGAGTAGCGGAAAGCCTGTCGGCACCAGCAATAATGGGTGAGGTTGGGATTTACCCACGCCACACCCAGATGCTGACACCGCTGAAGCCCGGCGAAGTGCGTATCGTCAAACAGGGTGGTGAAGAGGAGGCGATCTATGTCTCAGGTGGGGTGATGGAAGTTCAGCCTCATGTTGTCACCATTTTGTCTGATACTGCGGTTCGTGCGTCTGATCTGGACGAAGCCGCAGCCCTGGAAGCCAAACGCGAGGCCGAAGAGGCACTCAAAGATCGTGAAGGCGAGATGGAGCTGGCCGAGGCCCAGTCACAACTGGCTCAGGCCGTTGCACAATTACGTACGATTGAGGCAATGCGGAAAAAATTACGCCGTTAAGTGCAGCCCAGCGGTTTAATGCATATAATTAGAAAAGGGCAGTTTTACTGCCCTTTTTTTATTTCTGACACAGAATGAGAGACTGAAATGACAGAACTCCTGGTAGAAAAGTCTAAGGTAGTGACTTTTGTTTATACCATTTTCGATGAAAACGGTTCAGTACAGGAGCAGTCTGACATCCCCATGAGCTATATCCATGGTATTGATGGCAAAATGTTTGAAAAAGTCGAAGCCGAAATGGAAGGCAAGAAGATTGGCGATGTAATCGAGGTCACACTTGAGCCTGCAGATGCCTTTGGCGAACGTGATCCCAGTCTGACCTATACAGATTCACTGGAGAATGTACCGCCTGAGTTCCAGCAACTCGGCGCTGAGGCCATGTTTGAAAATGATTTAGGTGAGCAGGTGGCGATGGTGGTGACAGAAATCAAAGATGGCCAGATCACGCTGGATGGTAATCATCCCTATGCGGGTCGGCAAATGACCTTCAAGATTACAATCCAGGATATTCGCGAAGCGACCACCGATGAAATGGGCAAGGGAGAAGTGGCGGATTCACAAGATCCTCCCGTTATACATTAAGCCTTAATTCACCGTATAATTAATAAAATGACTTTACCAATCTGCATCGTGCAGTAAATTTTTTACAGGTTGTTTATGTCCCAATCGACACCATTAAACGTCATTATCCTGGCCGCGGGTCAGGGTACGCGTATGAAGTCAAAGTTACCCAAGGTTCTGCATCCTCTCGGTGGTAAGCCACTGCTTGCGCATGTGATTGATGCGGCCAATCTACTCAAACCGGCAAAAATGGTTGTGGTCTATGGTCATGGTGGGCAACAGGTACTTGATACGATTAACGACTCAAGCATAGTCTGGGCTGAGCAAAAAGAACAACTGGGTACCGGGCATGCGGTGAATCAGGCTATGTCTGATATTGATGATAAGAGTATTGCCCTGATACTGTATGGCGACGTGCCGCTTATAAATAGTACAACCCTGTCGGACCTGATTAATCAGGCGGGTAATGACAGTCTGGGTTTACTTACCGTGCATCTTGAGGACCCAACCGGTTATGGTCGCATCGCCCGCGACCAACATGGACAGGTTAAATACATCGTTGAACAAAAAGATGCCAATAGTGAAGAGTTGAAAATAAGCGAATCAAACACCGGTATTCTTGCCGTTAATGGTGCAAAGCTAAGACACTGGCTTAGCCAGTTAAAGAATAATAATGCCCAGGGCGAATACTATCTAACCGATATTATTGCCATGGCGGTTGCCGATGGTGTTGAAGTGAAGACCGCGCACCCAGCCAGTGAAACCGAAGTGATGGGTATCAATAGCCGTTCACAACTGGCGATGATGGAACGTGCCTTTCAGCGCCAGAATGCCGAAGACCTGATGGCTAAAGGTGTGACTATAATCGATCCCGATCGTATTGAAGTGCGTGGCGATGTTGAAGTCGGTACAGACATTACTATTGACGTGAATGTGGTGCTTGAAGGAAAAGTCAAAATAGCCGATAACGTCAGCATTGGTGCGAATTGCGTCATACGTGATAGCGTGATTGAAGCCGGTGTAGAAATTAAACCCATGTGTGTGATCGAAGAAGCAACGGTCGGTAAAGAAGCTATTGTTGGTCCTTACTCGCGTTTGCGTCCGGGCGCGAATCTTGCTGGTGGTAATCACATCGGTAATTTTGTTGAGATAAAAAATAGCAACATTGGCCAGGGTAGCAAGGTCAATCATCTGACCTATATTGGTGATACTGATATGGGCAGTGGCGTGAATATTGGTGCGGGTACAATTACGGCCAACTATGATGGTGCAAATAAACATCGCACCACGATTGGAGATAATGTCTCAACAGGTTCAAACACTGTGCTGGTGGCACCGGTGAAAGCAGGCCAGGGTGCAACGATAGGTGCCGGTACCGTCTTACGCAAAGAAGCGCCCGCAGGTGAACTGACATTGTCGGTCGTAAAACAGAAAACCATCGAAGGCTGGAAGCGGCCAGCGAAGAAAAAATAAGGGTGTTTGTTTATTTGCTCAGACGCGATTTGTTTATTACTGATCTGAAAATAAGCGCCCCTTCTCCCTCAGGGAGAAGGCAGGGATGAGGGGATAAGATACAATATAGTTTATTATTATTTTGATTCCCTCACCCCAACCCTCTCCCTAAGGGAGAGGGAGAAAATAACCCGATTATAGCTGGAAGAGTTTTGCCAGCGTTATGTATCCATAAAGGAGAAAATAAGATGTGCGGTATTGTTGGTGCAGTCGCTCAACGTGATGTGGTACCCATCCTTATCGAAGGATTAAAACGCCTTGAATATCGTGGCTATGATTCAGCCGGCGTTGCGGTGGTTGATCAGGACGGTTGCATAGACCGTGTGCGCATGCCGGGTAAAGTTGTGGAACTTGAGAATGAGATTAGTAAAAATAATCTCACTGCCAACATTGGTGTTGCTCATACACGCTGGGCTACCCATGGTATACCTAACCAAACCAATGCCCATCCTCATGTCTGTCGTAAAACCGTTGCCGTTGTTCATAACGGTATTATTGAAAACCATGAGCAGTTACGTGAGCAACAGCGAAATGAAGGTTATGAGTTTACCTCAGATACAGATACAGAAGTCATTGTTCACCAGGTCTATAAACATCATGTCGATGGAAAAAAAGATCTGCTTGATGCGGTTAAAACAACCATAAAGGAACTGGAAGGGGCATATGCGCTGGGTGTGATCAGCAATAATGAACCGGGTCGGTTAGTTACCGCACGTCGTGGTAGTCCACTGGTTATAGGTGTTGGTATTGGAGAATATTTTATTGCCTCTGATGTGGCGGCACTCTTACCTGTAACACAGCGATTTATTTTTCTGGAAGAAGGCGATGTTGCCGATCTGCAACGGGACAGTTTAGCTATCTATGATGCCAAAGGTAAAAAAGTCGAGCGGCCGATTAAAGAAAGTGAGCTGACTGCTGATGCGGTTGAACGTGGTGAATTTCGTCACTACATGCTCAAGGAAATTTACGAACAAAGCCGTGCCATTGCCGATACACTGGAAAGCCGAATTAGCGGCAAAAAAGTATTAATTGAATCCTTTGGTATTAATGCTGCCGAAATATTTAAAAATGTAAACAGTGTGCATATTATTGCCTGTGGCACCAGTTACCATGCTGGACTGGTTGCAAAGCACTGGTTTGAAACCCTGGCCGGTATTCCCTGTGAGGTCGAAGTCGCCAGTGAATTTCGTTATCGCAAACCTGTGGTACGAAAGAACTCCCTTATCGTAACGATTTCACAATCTGGTGAGACGGCCGATACACTGGCCGGCTTAAAAGAGGCCAAACGACTTGGTTTTGGTCATTCACTAGTCGTGTGTAACGTGCCGGAAAGTTCACTGGTACGTGAATCAGAACTTGCATTGATGACAAGAGCTGGCCCCGAGATCGGCGTCGCCTCAACCAAGGCCTTTACTACACAACTGGTTGCCTTGTTGCTGTTGGTTATCGCACTCGGTCGCTATAACGAAATGGATGAAAAAACGGAAGCCAGACTGGTTGAGCAGTTGATAGCCTTGCCCGGCAAAGTCGATAAAGTCA
>JAOULB010000315.1 GCA_029882235.1 Gammaproteobacteria bacterium
TAGCTGAACAGGAGTCTGAAGTGGCCAGTCATAGGCGCGATCACCAACAATAATTCCAAGATTGGTCTCAACGGTATCTGGCGCTAAGAGTTTGCCATGTAGAAATACACCCTGGCCAATAAAATCTGCGACAAACAGATTGTCCGGAGAATGATAAAGATTGTATGCGCTGTCCTTTTGCAGAATTTCGCCATTATTCATGACACCGATCTGGTCACCAACGGCAAAGGCTTCCATCTGATCATGAGTGACCAGAATTCCGGTCGTTCCCTGTGACTTCAGGATCTGGCGAACCTCCTGACTGAGGTGTTCACGCATTTCCACATCAAGATTGGAAAAGGGTTCATCCAGCAAAATGAGATCTGGTTGAGGAGCCAGTGCGCGCGCCAGGGCAACACGTTGTTGCTGGCCACCAGAGAGTTCATGAATATAGCGATGTCCATAACCCGCCAGGCCGACGACTTCGAGCATTTCATTGGCGGTGTTGTATCGTTTCTCCTTCGGGAGATGGCTTAAGCCAAAGGCAACATTGCAGCAGACATTCATATGCGGGAACAGGGCGTAATCCTGAAAAACCATACCTATATGTCGTTTTTCAGGGGCAAGCGAATAATTGGGTGAAGAAATGACCTGGTCGCGATGAAGAATTTTACCCTCATAAACCGGTTCAAATCCTGCGATGGCACGCAGCACGGTTGTCTTACCACAACCACTAGGGCCAAGCAGACAGAAAATGTCACCCTTATTAACATGCAGATCAAGCTTGCGGACAATGGTTTGTCCGCGATACTTACAGGTTATTTGTTCGAGTTCGAGTAATGCAGTCATGTGGAAATCTTCATGTTTCGGCAAGCATAACAAAACTTTCTCAATCAGGCATTAATTACAGTATTTTGAGCAAATAAATTGATAAAATAACCTGATTACGCTTTATTGTTAGGTATGATTTAGTCAGCTTTTGAGGAAATTTCAATGCAAATAAAATATAAACATCTGTTAATGATTACAGGTTTCTTACTTTCTATAAACAACGCAAGTGCCGTAGAAGTTGTTGATAAGAAGCTAGAAATCTATGGCAAAGTACATCTATCAATAGATTCAAGTGATCAAGATGACAGCAGTGTGACGAATGATGGGATTTCGATCTCCAATAATTCGAGTCGCCTGGGCTTCAAAGGTGAGCTGCCCGCAGGCGATCTAACAATGATTTATCAGTATGAGCAGGGTGTTAACCTGGATAGTGGTAGTGGTTCATTGGTTACTCGAAATTCCTTTGGTGGCATTAAGGGTAATTTCGGTAAAGTCATCGTTGGTCATCATGATACACCCTATAAAAAACTAGGCTCCAAATGGGGCGTGTTTTCTGACACTGTGGGCGATCGCCGTACCATCATGGGTGCAAGTTATTCTGATGGCAACCAGTTAAATGAACGGGCCAAGAATGCCATTCTTTATGAATTTAAAAATAAGAGTATCTGGTTTCAGGCCATGTATGCGGTTGACGGTGAAGTTGGGTCAGCTGATACAGGTGGTGTGGATAATAACGACATAACAATGTCGGGACTCTTATTCCAGTATAAATTGGGTTCAATCCTGATTGGTCTTGCCAATGAAACCTGGGAAGGACATAGCAAAGCCGGTGATGTAGATGCCTTACGAGCCGCAGTGAGTTATATGTTTGGTAAGTCAAAAATTGGTTTTATCTATGAAACCATTGATTCGTCGACAGATAGCCAGTGGAATCGTGATGCCATGGGAATCAATGTGAAGTTTGATATGGGGAGTGGTGATATTCGTGCACATTATCTGGTTGCTGATAGTGCTGAAGGCGCAACAGATACAGGTGCGACTAACCTGAGTCTTGGATATTTTCATAATCTGGATAAATCTAAACAGGTTTATCTTGCCTATAGTGCAACCGATAATGATGCCAATGCCAAGTTCAAGGGCGTCGATGGTGGTCATGGCGATGAGGTTGCAACAACTGAAGGTGGTAGTCCAAGTTCACTTTCAGCGGGAATGATATTTAAATTCTAAGCTTAAACACTAACAGGGATGTTGGTGTCTGTTATTGCCACTTCTTGGCTTCTTCAATATCGACTTCCTGATCAAACAGACCCTTGCTATAGGTTTTGTAGAGTGTCGTCTTTGCTTCGACATGACCCGCTTCTGCAGCCTGCTTCCACAGACTGAGGGCATAAGGAACATCTTTTTCAGTTGCCATACCATAGGCGTACATCACACCCAGATTGTATTGCGCGCCAATATGGTTCTTTTCCACCGCCAGTTTCCACCACTTCAGGGCATCGACACGACTGACTGATGCACCGCGGCCTTCCATATACATCACACCTGCGTTGTACTGGGCATCGGCCATGCCCTGTTTTGCAGCACGAATAAACCACATCAGCGCTGCGCGATCATTTTTATCGATGCCCTGACCTTTGCGATATAACAGGCCTAAATTGAATTGCGCATCTGCGTTGCCAGATTCACCAAGAGGTAGCCAGATTTTATAAGCTTCTTCGAATTTTCCAGCTTTATATGCAGTCAGACCTTTTTCAAGATCGCCCGCTAACACTGTTACTGGCGGTAAAACCAGTACCAACAGCAACAAGCACAAGGACGCTAAGCGATGCAGGGTGAACATATAAATAGGTATAGCAGGTTCGCGCGGGATGTGAACTATAAACCGTTAACAAGATATTCCAGTAAGGCTTTCTGGCTGTGAAGTCGGTTGCCAGCCTCATCCCAGACGACGCTTTGTGGACCATCAATCACATCGGCAGCAACCTCTTCGCCGCGGTGGGCAGGCAGGCAATGCATAAACAGGGAATCGCTTTTCGCTCTAGCCATCATGTCTTTGGTTACCTGAAAATTGGCAAAGCTTTTTTCACGCTCTTTTTGTTCTTCTTCCTGTCCCATGCTGGCCCAGACATCAGTAACAATCAGGTCGGCATCTGCGGCGGCTTCCATAGGATCATTGGTAAACTGAATGATGTCGCCAGCAGCCTGCATCAGGTCCTGATCGGGTTCATAGCCTTTTGGCGCTGCGATGTGCAGATTAAAATCAAATTGTCTGGCCGCATTAATATAGGAGTGACACATGTTATTACCATCACCAATCCAGGCGACCTTTTTACCGCTGATATCACCGCGTTGTTCAACATAGGTTTGTACATCGGCGAGTAACTGACAGGGGTGATACA
>JAOULB010000316.1 GCA_029882235.1 Gammaproteobacteria bacterium
TGGTTCAGTTAATCCAAACTTCATTAACCCGAGACAGGGTCTGGATCGTTTGCAGAAACTGATGGATGAGTATTGCGGTGGTTTTGGTGTTAACTACATGACCAACGACAAGCTTCTGCACATCGGCCTTAAAAAGATGAAGGCGCTTGAGGAAGATCTGGATAAAGTTGCTGCATCAGATATCCATGAACTGTTACGTGCATGGGAGCTGAAGCATCGCTTCCTGACTTCTGAAAGTGTGTTCCAGCATACGTTGTTCCGTAAAGAAACGCGTTGGCCTGGTTATTACTACCGCGGTGATGCCATGAAGGTTGATGATGAGAACTGGCACGTATTGACTGTTTCTCGTCGTGATCCCAAGACTGGTGAGTACACCATGGAGAAGGCACCTCTGTATCACCTGGTAGGTGATATCGAGGATAAAGACCTGGCTAAACTGAAAGCGGAAGGGCACCACTAAAGCAAATAAATGCCTGGTTTACTGTAATTGTAAACCAGGCTGTTTTATTTGCCTTGAAAAAGGACTGACATGTTGAGTGTTAGTCCTTTTTTTATCTATGCGGCGAGTGGTTTGATTGCGCAATAGATGATTTTAGAAAACAAAATCGTTTTTTAACGGGTTTTTTGCATATGAATATTGTTGAAAAAACTGAAGAAGAAATATTAGAGCTGGCGCATCCAATGTGGGCGGATCTTATCAAGTATTCGAATGAAGGAAATTACGGAGCTTTCACCCGCAACTTCTCGTCATCGTTTATCAAGGGCGCGAATGAAGTTGAAATGGGTAAGCAGTTTGCCAGAAGTGATCTGGCGAAAAACCTGTCAGATGATTATGCCTATCTTGGACTGATACGTCGTGGTGAATATGTCACTGTCCTTTATAAAGTAATTAACAAAAAAAACAAAAGCGAATGGCTGGGCAGGATGGTACTCGGCTATGAAAAAGATAAAGTTAGAATATTTGGCGCCACGCTGTTCTAGCATAGTGTTGGATAACACAGGTTTAACCAGATATGTCAGATACCATTGAAGACGAAAAATTCGTTGAACTAAATTATAAGGTCGTCGATGACAAGACCGGTGACGTGCTTGTCACTGTGGATTATCCCCTGGGTTATGTTCATGGTGTAAACGATGTCATGTCGGAAGAAGTGACTAAACATCTTTATGGCAAAAAAGTTGGCGATATCATTGAAGTGCCGATTGATACCAAATTGCTTTATGGTGAACGTGATGAGTCGCTGGTATTTACTGATAATATCGAAAATGTCCCGGAAGAATATCATCAGATAGGGATGACCATCACCATGGAAAGTGAGAAAGGTGAACCCAGAAATTTTATTGTCACTCGTTTTGATGATAAAACATTGACCGTCGACGGCAATAACCCGCTGTGTGGTAGAGATGTCACTTTCATGGTGGAAGTTTTGACAATACGCGAAGCTACCGATGAAGAAATCGAGCTTGGCGGTGCAGTTGGTGCCGATCCGGATTTAAACGAAATTCTCGGCCGGGCGGAATGAAATACTCATCCCCTTACATTTTTTACCCTGACAACAGGGCGCTGGAAACTGCAATAGCCAGTGCTGTAGATATGCTGGGCGGCGATTATTCCGAAGCGGCTAGACCAGATACTGGCGTGACTACAGCGGATAATTTTCTGCACACACGTGGAAATTTTGAACAACAGCGTTTTAGTACCAATATACTGGCAAGTGCTCGTGAGGTGACTGAGGCGTCCCTGGCTGATATTAAACGTGAACAGGAGCCCGGCGTCTGGGCGGATACCCGGAATATCCTGGGCAACATCCTGGCAGCGATGGCTCAGCAGCAACACGATACTGCATTGTTTGAAAAAGCCATCCAGTGTTTTAACGATGCCCTGGAAGTAATTAGCCAGGCGGATTCACCACTGGACTGGGCAGAGATGCAGGCTAACCTGGGTACAGCGCTGCAGGCACTGGGTAGACTGGAGTCTGATGCAAAATGTCTGAAAAATTCGGTTGACGCTTATACGTCAGCGTTACTGGTGTATTCAAAAAAAGAGACCCCGGAGCAATGGAAACTGATCATGTTGCAAATGGGTGCGACTCTTCATGCCTACGCGAAACTGCTGAAAGGTAACCGCACATTTCAGAAATCTGTTGTTGCCTACAAAAATGCCATTGCAGAACTCGATGCTGATAATTACCCTTTCGAGTTAGCGGCCGCACATAATAACTGCGGCGCTGTGTTGCATAATCTGGCTGAATCAGAAGGAAATACCGAGCGCCTGCAAGAAGCGATACGTTCATATGAAACCGCGTGGACAGTATGCATGGAGCAACAACAGCCTATTCACCTGGCTGTGCTTTGCAGGGTCAACAAGACGACGGCACAAAGCGCATTGGCTGAGTTAACGCAAGATCATGCGCTTGCTGATGAAGTGGCCGATGAATTTGAATTGATTATTGAGTGCTTTCCGCATGCGCTGCAACCACTATGTTTAAAACATTGTGAAGAACGGCTCGGCAAGATGCGGGCCATGGCAGAAGAGGCTTCAGCCTGACCAAATTGATTGGAAAGAGGATTCGACCGATGAAAGCCTGCATGGGGCTGATCAGCGAGCAGCGCAGGGGCTGGATGAGGCGTTTGAGCCTGGTGGCGATGGCTTCAACATCGGTGCGAACGTGGGTCCGGCGGCTGGACAGGGCATTTTCAATGCCCATATTGAGGTTATTCCCCGTTACCAGGGTGATGTCGGAAATCCCCGGAGGGGGCGTGTGTCATCTGATGCCCGGCAGGGGACATTACACGCGCTAAATAGTATAATTCCGTCAGTTTAGTGGGAGGGGCTGACACAGGTTTTAATGCCTTCCATTTTCAATTAGTCAGGAGATACAAATATGAGTAATGCACCATTTACGCGACCCAAGGTTCCTGCAGGTAAAACAGAGTATGTGACAACTACCCAGAATGAAATCGTGCCTGGTAAGTTTCATGTTGGCTATACAACCGAATGGAAATCATTCCAGAAAGAAGTGCCTTACAGTACTCCGAAGACACCCTGAGAGAATTCTCAAGGGGAAAGCCCCAAGCCGGTTGGCTGCGTGATATCTTGAATATCGCGCAGGCTAAATCCGGTCAAGGCTTACGATAAGCACGCTGTTTACAGCGTGCTTTATTTTTTTGAAATCGCAAAATATGGCAAATATTAAGTAA
>JAOULB010000019.1 GCA_029882235.1 Gammaproteobacteria bacterium
TGGTGATAACGTGCAGATGACGGTTTCATTGATTGCACCGATTGCGATGGAAGAAGGCTTACGCTTTGCGATTCGCGAAGGTGGACGAACTGTTGGCGCCGGTGTGGTTGCCAAGATTATTGAGTAAGTGCAGCGAGTTTTCGCTGCATAAGGTACAGGAACATCGATTTAGACACGCAGCAGGCGTGGCTGAAGGATGTTCCTGTACCTGTTAGTTTTAGGCCAGTAGCTCAATTGGCAGAGCGACGGTCTCCAAAACCGTAGGTTGGGGGTTCGATTCCCTCCTGGCCTGCCAAATTCGGCAGGTAATAGTTGAAGGTTAGATATTGATGGCAGACAAAATTAAATTACTGATCGCAGTGGCGCTGATAGCAGCCGGAGTTGTTGGTTTCTATCACTACGCAGATCAGGCCGCACTCTTATATAGAGTGCTGGGTCTATTGGCTGTCATTGCTGTCTCATTTGCTGTTGCGCTGACAACACAGACCGGTATGAATACCTTGAACTTTGGTCGCAGCGCGGTGCTTGAAGTACGCCGCTCAGTTTGGCCAACACGCAAGGAAACAACACAGACCACATTACTGGTCATTGTGATGGTTTTCATCATCGGCCTGATGTTGTGGTTGTTTGATATGGTTTTACTCTGGGGAGTAAAAATGCTCACAGGTCAAGGGGGTTAACGCAGATGGCGTTACGTTGGTATGTAGTTCATGCCTATTCAGGATTTGAGCAGCATGTGAAACGTTCTCTTGAAGAACGGATCAAGCTGGCCGGTGCTGAAGACAAGTTTGGTGATGTGCTGGTTCCGACTGAGGAAGTAGTGGAAATGCGCGATGGGCAGAAACGTAAGTCGGATCGCAAATTCTTCCCAGGTTATGTACTGGTGCAAATGGATATGGATGATGAAACCTGGCATCTGGTCAAAGATGTGCCCAAGGTTATGGGTTTCATTGGCGGTAGTAGTGATAAGCCAGCACCGATTACTGATCGTGAGGCTGAGTCGATTCTGAATCGTGTTCAGGAAGGTGCCGAGAAGCCAAGACCTAAAGTTCTATTTGAGGCCGGTGAGGTGGTTCGTATTACTGATGGGCCATTTAATGATTTCAATGGTGTAGTAGAAGAAGTGGATTACGACAAAAACCGTTTACGTGTTGAAGTGTCTATTTTTGGTCGTTCTACACCCGTTGATCTGGAATTTGGTCAGGTCGAGAAAGGTTAAGATTTCAGGGAAGCAGGTTGCCACCTGTTTCCATCTGTAAACACGGGGAGCCGCGAGGCGCTTGCACCCACATAGGAGTACTACAAAATGGCAAAGAAAATTGAAGCTTATATTAAGCTGCAGGTCCCAGCGGGACAGGCAAATCCAAGTCCACCGGTTGGTCCAGCACTGGGTCAGCATGGTGTAAATATTATGGAATTTTGCAAGGCCTTCAATGCTGCATCTCAGAGCATGGAGCAGGGCATGCCCATTCCTGTTGTGATTACGGTCTACAGTGATCGCAGCTTTACCTTTATTACCAAGACACCACCTGCATCTATTCTGTTGAAGAAGGCGGCAGGAATTAAGTCTGGTTCTGGTGTACCTAACCGCGACAAAGTTGGCAAAGTCACCCGTGCGCAGCTGGAAGAAATTGCCAAGACAAAAGAACCTGATCTTACTGCAGCCGATATGGATGCAGCTGTACGTACCATCGCGGGTAGTGCTCGTAGTATGGGTATCGAAACGGAGGGTGTGTAAATGGCCAAGTTAACAAAACGCCAGAAGGCGATTGCAGAAAAACTGCAAGCAGGCAAAGTGTATGCAGCTGATGAAGCCTTCCAGATTTTAAAAGATCTGCCACGCACTAAATTTACTGAATCTGTTGATGTATCAGTTAATCTGGGTGTTGACCCTCGTAAATCTGACCAGGTCGTTCGTGGTTCATCCGTTCTGCCTAAAGGCACAGGTAAGACAGTTCGTGTTGCTGTATTTGCACAAGGCGAAAATGCCGACAAGGCCAAAGCGGCGGGTGCAGACATTGTTGGTTTTGATGATCTTGCTGAAGATATTAAAAAAGGCAATATGGATTTTGATGTGGTTATCGCAACACCGGATGCAATGCGTGTTGTCGGTACGCTGGGTCAGGTTCTGGGCCCACGTGGTCTGATGCCAAACCCGAAAGTGGGTACTGTTACCCCAGACGTTGAAACTGCAGTGAAAAATGCCAAAGGCGGTCAGGTTCGTTATCGAACTGACAAGGCTGGCATTATTCATTGTTCAATCGGTAACGTGGATTTTGATCCCGCTAGTTTGAAAGAAAACCTTAATGCTTTACTGGCAGACCTGGTCAAGGCCAAGCCTGCAGCAGCAAAAGGTCAGTACATGAAGAAAGTGACTGTCTCCACCACCATGGGGCCAGGCATTACTGTTGACCAGGCATCGTTAGCCGGTTAACAACAGAGCTTTGGGTCTCTGTCGATAAGTTTGAGTTTTCGACAGAGTCCATCAAAGACCGCAGGTAACAACGGGATAGCAGTTTTATCCCAGCGCATTAAACAGTAATGGCCTGCGTAGATGGTGAGCCTGAGTTATTTTGGGATGGCTTGATTAAAAGCTGTTCTGGCAAAGGCCACTAGCAAGTGCAAATCGTCATGGTGACGGTTTGTGTATGTCCAATCTTCATCGGGAAACCGGTGAACAAGCAGGAGGTAAATTCGTGGCATTAAGTTTCTCTGAAAAAGAAGCCATTGTTGCTGATGTCGCTGAAGTTGCCGCCGGTGCACATTCTGCAGTCGCTGCAGAATATCATGGTCTGACATCCGAAGAGATGACTCAACTACGTGCAGATGCACGTAGTAATGGCGTATATCTTCGGGTAGTGAAAAATTCACTGGCCAAACGTGCATTTGAAGGAACGGACTATGCGTGTATGAATGAGGCTTTAACTGGCCCGCTGGTACTGGCGTTTTCTCAGGAAGACCCCGGTTCAGCAGCGCGAGTTGTAAAGGCCTTTGCAAAAGACCATAACAAACTGGTTGTTAAAGCCCTGTCAGTGGGTGGTAAGTTATTGGCTGCAGGCGAAATTGAACGTCTAGCCAGTCTGCCAACCAAGGATCAGGCGATCAGTATGTTGATGTCGGTTATGCAAGCACCGATCACCAAACTGGCTCGTACTATGAACGAGGTACCAGGCAAGTTGGTCCGTACCGTAGCGGCAGTTCGCGAAGCGAAACAGTCAGCTGCTTGAAGAACTGATTAATATTTAGGAGATTTGAAAATGGCAGTATCTAAAGACGATATCCTGGAAACCATTTCTAACATGTCTGTAATGGAAGTTGTTGAACTGGTTGAAGCGATGGAAGAAAAATTTGGTGTGTCAGCTGCAGCCGCAGTTGCAGCAGCACCAGTAGCAGCAGCCGGCGATGCTGGTGGTGCAGCAGCAGAGAAAGACGAGTTTGACGTTGTTATGGCCAGCTTTGGTGATAACAAGGTTGCCGTTATTAAAGCTGTTCGTGCCATCACGGGTCTGGGTCTGAAAGAAGCCAAAGACATGGTTGAAGGTGCTCCTTCTACTATTAAAGAAGGCGCGGCCAAGGCTGAAGCTGAAGAAGTTAAGAAACAACTGGAAGAGGCCGGCGCAACTGTCGAACTTAAGTAAGTTGTTAAGGAAATTTGGCAACAGCCTCTCACGCGTTGTGAAAACAACGTGCGGGATGCTTGTTGCCAAAATCCGTCTATTATTATGCAAGACTATCCCGGCCCAGGACTGGCAAGTTATCAATTGTCGGTCTGTTGCTGATCTGTTACTACTGGAATTTAGTAGCCGATCACGGGTAACAAATTGATCTAAAGCTACGCGGAGCGTCAAATGGGTTACTCATTTACTGAGAAAAAACGAATTCGTAAAGACTTTGGCCGTCGTGCCAGTGTTCTTGAAGTCCCTTATTTGCTGGCCACCCAGATAGATTCCTATCGGGAATTTCTGCAAGCCGATGCTGATCCCGATAAACGGGAAGATAGAGGCCTGCATGCAGCATTTAAATCTGTATTTCCAATTGTTAGTTATTCAGGTAATGCGGCACTGGAATTTGTCAGCTTCCGCCTGGGTACGCCGACTTTTGATGTTAAAGAATGTCAGTTACGTGGCGTAACTTATGCTGCACCCCTGCGTGTTAAAGTGAAACTTGTTATTTATGACAAGGAAGCAAAAACTCAGACTATTAAAGAAGTCCGTGAGCAGGAAGTCTACATGGGTGAAATGCCCCTGATGACTGATAACGGTACCTTTGTAATTAATGGAACTGAGCGTGTGATTGTTTCCCAGTTACATCGCTCTCCAGGTGTATTTTTTGATCATGACCGCGGTAAAACTCATTCATCAGGTAAGCTGTTATTTAATGCGCGCGTGATCCCTTATCGTGGTTCCTGGCTGGATTTTGAGTTCGATCCAAAAGACTGCCTGTTTACGCGTATTGATCGCCGTCGTAAATTGCCGATCACCATTCTGTTGCGTGCTCTGGGCTACGATAACGAACAAATTCTCGATATGTTCTTCGAGAAGAATAATTTCAAATTTGGCAAAAATGGCATTGAGCTTGAACTCATTGCTGAGCGCCTGCGTGGTGAAACCGCCACCTTTGATATGAAGGCCAAGGACACAGTTATTGTTGAAGAAGGTCGTCGTGTCACTGCACGCCATATTCGTGAATTCGAAAAGGCCAAACTGAAAAGCCTGATCGTGCCAGAAGAATATCTGCTCGGTAAGGTGATGGCCCACAATGTTGTGAATGAAGAAACCGGTGAAATCATTATTAATGCCAATGATGAGCTGACGCCTGAACTGATCGAAGCGTTGAAAGAGTCTGGTGTTAAAGAATTCCAGACCATTTTCACCAACGATCTGGATCAGGGCGCCTTTATTTCAAAGACACTGACTATTGATCCAACCACAACCCAGTTGGAAGCCCAGGTCGAAATCTATCGTATGATGCGCCCAGGTGAGCCGCCGACGAAAGATGCAGCAGAAAATCTGTTTAATAATCTGTTCTTCAGTGATGAGCGTTATGACCTGTCTGCTGTCGGCCGGATGAAATTTAATCGTCGTGTTGGTCGCAAGGAAATCGAAGGTGCCGGGACACTGGACAAACAAGATATTCTTGATGTTATGAAGGTGTTGATCGATATTCGTAACGGTCGCGGCATTGTTGATGATATCGATCACCTTGGTAACCGCCGTATTCGCTCTGTCGGTGAAATGGCCGAAAACCAATTCCGCGTTGGTCTTGTGCGTGTTGAGCGTGCGGTAAAAGAGCGTCTTAGCCTGGCTGAATCAGATAACCTGATGCCGCAGGAAATGATCAATGCCAAACCAGTTTCAGCAGCAATCAAAGAATTCTTTGGTTCAAGTCAGCTGTCACAGTTTATGGATCAGAATAATCCATTGTCAGAAGTCACGCATAAGCGTCGTATTTCTGCCTTAGGTCCGGGTGGTCTGACACGTGAGCGTGCTGGCTTTGAGGTACGTGACGTACATCCAACCCATTATGGTCGTGTATGTCCAATTGAAACACCTGAAGGTCCAAACATTGGTCTGATTAACTCACTGGCGGTTTATGCACGTACGAATTCGTACGGGTTCCTCGAAACACCTTATCGTAAAGTGAAAAATGGCAAGGTGACTAATGATATTGATTATCTGTCAGCGATTGACGAAGCCGAGTTTGTGATTGCACAGGCGAATGCTGCGCTGGATTCAAAAGGTGCGCTTTCGGATGACCTCGTATCCTGTCGTCATCAAAATGAATTTACTATGGCAACACCTGACCGTGTTGATTATATGGATGTATCGCCGAAGCAGATTGTATCGGTTGCGGCATCGCTTATTCCATTCCTTGAGCACGATGATGCGAACCGCGCCCTGATGGGGTCAAACATGCAACGCCAGGCTGTACCTACACTGCGTGCTGAAAAGCCAGTTGTCGGTACCGGTATGGAGCGTACTGTTGCGGTTGACTCAGGTGTTACTGTTGTTGCCAAACGTGGTGGTATGGTTGATTCAGTCGATGCGGCACGTATTGTTGTGCGTGTGAATGATGATGAAACTGTTCCAGGTGAACCTGGTGTAGATATCTACAACCTGACCAAGTACACCCGTTCAAATCAGAACACCTGTATTAATCAGCGTCCACTGGTTAAACCTGGCGATACGATTGCGCGCGGTGATGTTATGGCCGATGGTCCATCTACTGATATGGGTGAGCTGGCACTGGGTCAGAACATGCTGGTCGCCTTCATGCCCTGGAATGGTTATAACTTCGAGGATTCAATCCTGATCTCTGAGCGTGTTGTGCAGGAAGATCGTTATACCACTATCCACATCGAAGAACTGACCTGTGTTGCGCGTGATACCAAGTTGGGTTCAGAAGAAATCTCTGGCGATATTCCAAACGTCGGTGAAGCTGCACTCTCCAAACTGGATGAAGCCGGTATTGTTTACATCGGTGCTGAAGTTAAACCGGGTGATATTCTGGTTGGTAAGGTGACACCAAAAGGTGAAACTCAGTTAACACCGGAAGAAAAACTGCTGCGTGCCATCTTTGGTGAAAAAGCCTCTGATGTTAAAGATACCTCTCTGCGTGTATCTTCAGGCATGATCGGTACAGTTATTGATGTACAGGTCTTTACTCGCGATGGTCTGGAAAAAGATTCGCGTGCCCAGGCAATTGAAGAATCAGAGCTTGCACGCATCAAGAAAGATTTGAATGACCAACGCCGCATCATGGAAGACGACGCCTATGATCGTGCAGAACAGATGCTGATTGGCAAGATTGCTGATGGTGGCCCAAATAGTCTGGCCAGCAACACCAAGATTACTAAACAGTATCTCAGCGAAGTTGAGCGCGAGAAGTGGTTCGAAATTCGCCTGCGTAATGATGATGCAAATAAACAGCTTGAAACCGTTGCCGAACAGCTCAAACAACTGCGTATTGAGTTCGATGAACGTTTTGAAGAAAAGAAAGGCAAGTTGACTACCGGTGATGATCTTGCGCCTGGTGTGTTAAAGATGGTTAAGGTCTATCTGGCTGTTAAACGTCGTATTCAACCTGGTGACAAAATGGCGGGTCGTCATGGTAACAAGGGTGTAATCTCGATGATTGTGCCTGTTGAAGACATGCCTTATAGCGAAGATGGTGAGCCTGTGGATATCGTACTGAATCCACTCGGTGTACCTTCTCGTATGAATGTTGGACAGGTGCTTGAAACACATCTCGGCTGGGCGGCTAAAGGGCTCGGTAAGAAGATCGGTGAAATGCTGGCAACCCAGCAGAAGGTTACCGACATTCGTAAGTTCCTGGACGATATTTACAATAAATCAGAAGGTAATCATGCCGACATCAAGTCACTGACTGATGAAGAAGTGCTCGAACTGGCGCAGAACCTGTGTATGGGTGTCCCTATGGGCACGCCTGTGTTTGACGGTGTGACGGAAGATGAAATCAAGCGGCTGCTTGATCTGGCTGGTCTGCCTCAATCGGGTCAAACTACTTTGTATGATGGTCGTACAGGTGAATCTTTCGATCGCCCAGTAACAGTAGGCTACATGTACATGCTGAAGCTGAACCATCTGGTTGATGACAAGATGCATGCACGTTCGACGGGTCCATACAGTCTGGTTACTCAGCAACCTCTGGGTGGTAAAGCTCAGTTCGGTGGTCAGCGCTTCGGTGAAATGGAAGTGTGGGCACTGGAAGCATATGGTGCGGCTTATACCCTGCAGGAAATGCTGACAGTGAAATCGGATGACGTGAATGGTCGTACCAAGATGTACAAGAACATCGTTGATGATGACCATCGTATGGAAGCCGGTATGCCGGAATCATTCAATGTATTGCTGAAAGAAATTCGCTCGCTGGCGATTGATATCGAGCTGGAGCAGCAGGACTAATTTAATCGGAATTTGAGCCGGTGATTAACCGGATAACTCGACTAGGAGTATAAACGTGAAAGACTTATTGAAGATGTTCAAACAGCAGGGTCAGACAGATGACTTTGATGCGATTCGCATCGGTCTTGCCTCTCCCCAGAAGATCCGTTCATGGTCATTCGGTGAAGTTAAAAAGCCGGAAACGATTAACTATCGTACTTTCAAGCCAGAACGTGATGGTCTGTTCTGTGCCAAGATCTTTGGCCCAGTTAAGGACTATGAATGTCTGTGTGGTAAATACAAGCGCCTCAAGCATCGCGGTGTGATCTGTGAAAAATGTGGCATCGAAGTTACCCTGGCTAAAGTGCGTCGTGAACGTATGGGTCATATTGAGCTGGCCAGCCCAGTTGCACACATCTGGTTCCTGAAGTCACTGCCTTCACGCATGGGCCTGTTACTCGATATGACTTTGCGTGATATTGAGCGCATTCTTTATTTCGAAGCATTTGTAGTTGTTGAACCCGGTATGACTGAACTGGAACGTGGCCAGCTTCTTACCGATGAAACGTATCTTGAAGCCATTGAACAATATGGTGATGAGTTTGTGGCAAAAATGGGCGCTGAAGCGATCCATGGTCTGTTACGTACTATTGATCTTAAAGAAGAAGCGGTACAACTGCGTGAAGATATTGGTGCAACCAAGTCTGAAACTAAATTCAAAAAACTGGGTAAACGCCTGAAGCTGGTTGAAGCCTTCATGAGTTCAGGTAATAAACCTGAATGGATGGTGATGACCGTTCTGCCAGTATTACCTCCTGAATTGCGTCCACTGGTACCACTTGAAGGTGGTCGCTTTGCAACCTCTGATCTGAATGATCTTTATCGTCGTGTTATTAACCGTAACAACCGACTAAAAAGACTGCTTGATCTGAATGCTCCCGATATTATCGTGCGCAACGAAAAACGTATGCTGCAGGAATCTGTTGATGCCCTGTTAGATAACGGTCGTCGTGGTCGCGCAATTACTGGTTCAAACAAACGCCCACTGAAATCACTTGCCGACATGATTAAAGGTAAGCAGGGTCGTTTCCGTCAGAACCTGCTGGGTAAACGTGTTGATTACTCAGGTCGTTCAGTCATCGTGGTGGGACCGACATTGAAACTGCATCAGTGTGGTCTGCCTAAGAAAATGGCACTGGAATTATTTAAACCATTTATCTTCAGTAAGCTGGAACGTCGTGGCATGGCCACAACCATTAAAGCTGCGAAGAAAATGGTAGAACGTGAAGGCCCTGAAGTCTGGGATATCCTCGAAGAAGTGATTCGTGAACATCCGGTTATGTTAAACCGTGCTCCAACACTTCACCGTCTGGGTATTCAGGCGTTTGAACCGACCTTGATTGAAGGTAAGGCGATCCAGCTGCACCCATTAGTATGTTCAGCATTTAACGCCGACTTCGATGGTGACCAGATGGCGGTTCACGTCCCTCTGTCGATTGAAGCACAGCTTGAAGCACGTGCCTTGATGATGTCCACCAACAATATTCTCTCACCTGCGAATGGTGAACCGATTATCGTACCTTCACAGGACGTTGTTCTTGGTTTGTACTACATGTCACGTGAGCGTATTAATGCACAGGGCGAGGGCATGATTTTCAGTGGTACAGCTGAAGTCCATCGAGCCTACACCAGTGGTCAGGCGCATCTGCAGGCCAAGGTGAAAGTACGTATTCGTGAAGTACAAAAGAATGAAAATGGTGAGCAGGAAGTCAGCCTGACTGTAAAAGAGACGACTATAGGTCGTGCTCTGTTGTGGGATATCGTTCCAGAAGGTCTGCCCTTTAGACTGGTCAATCAGGATTTAAATAAAAAATCGATTTCACGTCTGATTAATGAGTGTTATCGCCAGCTTGGCCTGAAAGATACTGTTATCTTCGCTGACCAGTTGATGTATACCGGATTCCGTTACTCTACCCGAGCAGGTGTTTCTTTTGGTGCCGACGATATGGTGATCCCGGAAGAGAAGGGTGCCATCCTGGGTGTTGCAGAAGAGCAGGTGAAGGAAATCGAAAATCAATATGCCTCGGGTCTGGTGACCTTTGGCGAACGCTATAACAAAGTGGTTGATATCTGGTCGCATACCAATGATCAGGTTGCCAAGGCGATGATGGATAAGCTGGGTAAAGAAGACGTTGTGGATGCCGAGGGTAACACGGTTAAACAGCCTTCATTCAACTCTGTTTATATGATGGCCGATTCGGGTGCTCGTGGTAGTGCCGCACAGATTCGTCAGTTGGCAGGTATGCGTGGTCTGATGGCCAAACCTGATGGTTCTATTATTGAAATCCCCATCACGGCAAACTTCCGTGAAGGTCTGTCGGTGCAGCAATACTTTATTTCAACCCACGGAGCTCGTAAGGGGCTGGCCGATACTGCATTGAAAACGGCCAACTCGGGTTATCTGACTCGTCGACTGGTTGATGTGTCACAGGATCTGGTTGTGACCGAAGATGATTGTGGTACCAGCCGTGGCCTGATGATGAGCAGTTTGATTGAAGGTGGTGATGTTGTTGAGCCTCTGAGTGAACGTGTACTCGGTCGTGTTGTAGCACAGGATGTTACTAGTGCTGAAGGTGATCAGGCCCTGATTGAGCGGGGTACCTTGCTCGATGAACAATGGGTAACCCGCCTGGAAGAGCTTGGTGTCGATCACATCCTGGTACGTTCACCAAATACCTGTGAAAGTACACATGGTGTCTGCTCTAACTGTTATGGCCGTGATCTCGCACGTGGACACAAGGTCAACGTCGGTGAGGCTGTAGGTGTTATCGCTGCACAGTCGATCGGTGAGCCGGGTACCCAGCTGACCATGCGTACCTTCCATATTGGTGGTGCGGCGAGTCGTTCAGCTGCAATTAATAATATTGAAGTCAAAACCAAGGGTTCAGTACGTTTGCACAACATAAAAACTGTGCAACATGCCAATGGTAACTTCGTAGCGGTTTCCCGCTCTGGTGAAATCACAATTCTGGATGATCATGGCCGTGAACGTGAACGCTATAAGGTACCCTATGGTGCAGGTATTTCTGTAAAAGAGGGTGATACGGTTGAAGCCGGCCAGGTTGTTGCCAACTGGGATCCGCATACTCACCCGGTTATTACGGAAGTTGATGGTCAGGTTCAATTCGTTGATATCGAGGATGGCGTAACTGTACAGTCCGAGGTTGATGAAGTCACAGGTCTTTCAAGTCTGGTTGTGATGGATCCAAAACAACGTAGTACCTCAGCCAAGGACATGCGTCCCATGGTTAAACTGATCGATGCCGATGGTAATGACCTTGCCATTGCCGGCACCGCTGATATTCCAGCTCACTATTTCCTCCCAGCCGGTGCGATCATCGGTCTGAAGGATGGCGATAAAGTAGGTGTGGGTGATGCTGTTGCCCGTATTCCACAGGAATCATCGAAAACTCGTGATATCACGGGTGGTCTGCCGCGTGTTGCCGACCTGTTTGAAGCTCGAAAACCGAAAGAATCCGCCATTATGGCTGAGATCACCGGTACAGTAAGTTTCGGTAAGGAAACCAAAGGTAAACAGCGCCTGGTGATTACACCGAATGAAGGCGATGTTTATGAAGAACTGATCCCCAAATGGCGCCATGTCACCGTGTTTGAAGGTGAGCAGGTAGAAAAGGGTGAAGTTATTGCCGAGGGTGAACCAAATCCGCATGACATATTGCGTCTGCTCGGTGTTGAGGCGCTGGGTCGTTATATCGTCAATGAGGTGCAGGATGTTTACCGTCTGCAGGGTGTGAAGATTAATGACAAGCACATTGAAGTCATTGTTCGTCAGATGCTGCGTAAGGCTGAGATCGTCAATCCGGGTGATACCCCCTTCCTTAAAGGTGAGCAGGTTGATCGTTCGCGCGTTCTGGAAGAAAACGAGAAGGCCAAAGCCGCGGATAAACTTCCTGCGACGTATGAGCCGCTGTTATTGGGTATTACCAAGGCCTCGCTGGCAACTGAATCCTTTATTTCAGCCGCGTCCTTCCAGGAAACCACCCGCGTACTGACCGAAGCTGCCGTTACCGGCAAGGTCGATGACCTGCGTGGACTGAAGGAAAACGTGATTGTGGGTCGTTTGATCCCAGCTGGAACCGGGCTGGCCTTCCATGCCGAGCGTCGCCGCAAGCGCAAAGCTCAGGAAAGCATGGAAGCCCTGCTAGAGGCCGAAACAGCTGCTCTGGAGGACGGATCGTCGGAATCCTCAGCCGAAGCGGTCAACGAGAGCTAAAAATACCCCGCGAAAAGGTGAATTTGGACCGGGATTCCTGTTGACGGGAACCCCCTGATTCAATACAATCTCGCGCCTTACGACAGGTCGGACACTTCTTTGGAAGCTCCGGCCTGTCGTTTATTTTCTGGAGTTTGGAAGATTTATGACAACGATAAACCAGTTGGTACGTAAACCTCGCAAGAGCAAGGTTGAAAAGAGTAATGTCCCAGCGCTGGAGGCCTGCCCACAGCGACGTGGTGTCTGTACGCGTGTTTATACCACCACGCCTAAAAAGCCGAACTCGGCAATGCGTAAAGTGGCTCGTGTCAGATTAACCAATGGCCATGAAGTAAGTAGCTACATTGGTGGTGAAGGCCATAACCTGCAGGAGCACTCAGTAGTGCTGATT
>JAOULB010000317.1 GCA_029882235.1 Gammaproteobacteria bacterium
CCCGTCGCCATGGCAGATCGCTGGGTCGAAGCCGGCGCGCGTCGCCTGCATCTGGTTGACCTCAATGGTGCCTTTGAAGGCAAGCCCATGAATGCCAGTGTGGTCAAAGCCATTGCTGAAAAATACCCTGACCTGCCCATTCAGGTTGGTGGCGGTATTCGCGATGAAGACACCATTCAAACCTATCTCGATGCCGGTGTGCAGTACGTCATCATCGGCACCAAGGCGGTGAACGCGCCGCATTTTGTTAAAGACATTTGTCTGGAGTTTCCGGGTCATATCATTATTGGCCTCGATGCCAAAGACGGCAAGGTTGCGATTGATGGCTGGTCGAAACTGTCCAAGCATGACGTCATCGACATGGCGCAGCATTTTGAACAGGATGGTGTTGCTTCTATCGTTTACACGGACATCAGCCGTGATGGCATGATGAATGGCGTTAATATTGAAGCTACCGTGAAGTTGGCGCAGTCGATCACCATCCCTGTGATTGCCTCGGGCGGTATTACCAACATCGAAGATGTGCGCAAACTTTGCGAAGTAGCGGATGAAGGTATTGTCGGTGCCATTACCGGTCGTGCGATTTATGAAGGCACACTTGATTTTGCCGAAGGGCAGAAACTGTCGGATGAATTAACAAAAAGTTAACCGCCAAGACGCCAAGTCACCAAGGAAAAATAATTGGTTTTCTTGGCGTCCTGGAGACTTGGTGGTGAAAGAGGTTTTATGGGATTAGCGAAAAGAATCATACCCTGTCTGGATGTCGATAACGGTCGCGTTGTTAAAGGCGTGCAGTTTGTCGATATTCGTGATGCCGGTGATCCGGTTGAGATTGCACGTCGCTATGACACCGAAGGTGCCGATGAGATCACCTTCCTTGATATCACCGCCAGTTCGGATAATCGCGAGACGATGGTGCATGTGGTGGAAGAAGTCGCCAGTCAGGTGTTTATCCCACTCACCGTCGGCGGAGGTATTCGTAAGGTCGAAGATATTCGCCGTATGTTGAATGCCGGTGCCGATAAGGTCGCCATTAACACGGCTGCCGTTTTTAATCCTGAATTCGTTAAAGAAGCGTCCGAGAAATTTGGTTCGCAATGTATCGTCGTGGCCATTGATGCCAAACAGGTCAGCGAAGATCCACAGAAGTGGGAAATCTTCACCCATGGTGGTCGTAAACCCACCGGCATTGATGCCATCGAGTGGGCGAAAAAAATGGTTGATTATGGTGCGGGTGAAATTTTACTGACCAGCATGGATCGTGATGGTACCAAGATCGGTTTTGATCTGGCCTTGACGCGTGCGATTAGCGAAGCCGTGAATGTGCCGGTGATTGCCTCCGGTGGCGTCGGTAATCTTGAGCATCTCTCCGCTGGAGTAAAAGAAGGTGCCGCCGATGCGGTGCTGGCCGCGAGCATTTTTCACTTTGGTGAATACACCATTGAAGAGGCCAAGCGTCAGATGGCCAAAGACGGGATTGAGGTTAGGCTATGAAAAAGCTTGAACCACGAAGACACAAAGTCACGAATATTATTAGTTTAATTACTCTATTTTCCTTCGTATCTTCGAGACTTCGTGGTGAAAAGGGTGAATATGAATTGGCTGGATGAGATCAATTGGACCGATGACGGCCTGGTGCCGGTTATCGCGCAGGATCATGAGACCGGTGAAATCCTGATGTTTGCCTGGATGAACCGCGAATCACTGGAGCTGACGGTGCAGGAAAACCGCGCTATTTACTGGTCGCGTTCGCGCAACAAGCTCTGGCGCAAGGGTGAAGAATCGGGCCATGTACAGCAACTTAAGGACATTCGCCTTGATTGTGATAACGATGTCGTGCTGATTAAGGTCGAGCAATTAGGCGGAATTGCCTGTCATACCGGCCGACGCAGCTGTTTTTATCAGCAATTGCAAAATAATGAGTGGACAGCGGTCGAGCCGGTGATCAAGGATCCACATGACATCTACAACAAGTAGTATATATAAGAATGAGTGCCATCAGAAATTCAGGTCGTCAGGCTGGTGGTTTGGTTAAGGTTTTTCAGCTGACTCTTGGTGCCTTGGCGTCTTGGCGGTGAGATTTATAATTTAGATGAGCGAGATACTGACACAATTGGCCGAGGTTCTGGAGCAGCGCAAAGGCGCCGCACCGGACAGCTCCTATGTCGCCAAACTCTATGACAAGGGTCTCGACGCGATTTTGAAAAAGATCGGTGAAGAAGCTACCGAAACCGTCATGGCAGCCAAGGATGGAAATAAAGAGCAGATCATTTATGAAACCGCCGATCTGTGGTTTCATACCCTGGTGCTGCTGGCGCAACAGGGACTGAGTCCGGATGATGTGCTGAATGAACTGGCTCGCCGCTTTGGCGTCTCAGGCATTGAAGAAAAGGCCAATAGGAATAAATAACCATGAGCGATTGTTTGTTCTGTAAAATCATCGCCGGTGACATACCGTCAGACAAAGTCTATGAAGATGATCAGGTGCTGGTGTTCAAGGACATCAACCCGAAAGCAGAGGTACACCTGCTGATGATTCCAAAGGCACATGTCGCCAGTCTGGATGAGCTGACAGCAGAACATGATGCAGTCATCGCGCACATGATGCGCACCTTGCCAAAGCTGGCAAAAGAACAAGGTCTTGCTGATGGCTTTAGAACCATCATCAATACCGGCAAAGGCGGTGGGCAAGTTGTGTTTCACTTGCATGCGCACCTGTTAGGTGGAAATAATCTACCGGGGTTTGAATAAATAAACCTGAGTTTAATTAATTAGAGAACTGGAGTAAGCAAATGGGTATTGGTATCTGGCAACTGGTTATTATTTTATTAATCGTCCTGTTATTGTTTGGCGCCAAGCGTCTGCGTAATATAGGTTCAGATCTGGGTTCAGCGGTGAAAGGCTTTAAGAAAGCGATTAAAGATGAAGAAGTTGAAAAGATCGAATCTGCCGAGAACAAGGGCAAGACTATTGAAGGCGAAGTCAGCAAAGAAAAAGACAAGGTTTAGTCCTGTCTTTTTTCTGTTCACTCGACTGAACACTTCTCATGTTTGATATTGGTTTCTGGGAACTGGCCATCATCGCGGTGGTGGGCCTGCTTGTAATCGGGCCTGAACGTCTGCCTGGTGTCGCACGTACTGCAGGTATGTGGATCGGACGTACACGACGTTTTATCACGACCGTAAAAAC
>JAOULB010000020.1 GCA_029882235.1 Gammaproteobacteria bacterium
CCTGACTGCGTAGAATTTCGCGGAACACACCCTGTTCAAGTTGATCGGCAACTTCCAGTGGTGTGGTATCCGTGCCCGGTTTAAGGCCCGCCATCACCCGCGTGACGCGACGCGTATCGCGGCGTTCGATCGAGATGGGTGATTCAACTTTATTAATCGTGACGTACTCACTTAAGGGTGCAAGATACTCACCACGATGTTCAACCGGAATCTTTAATACATTGGCGATATCACGTTTGGCATCGTCAATAACAGAGACACGCAGATCAATATGTTCATTACCACTGGGTAGTTCATAAAGGATCTCTCCCTCCAGCGAGGCGCGGAAGGTGATACCAATATCAACCGGGCTGATGGCATGTTGCTTGGCCTTATCACGCAGGATACTCACCTTGTATTCAGGCAGTTTGATCGGTGCATCAATCTCGGCATTGATCAGGGCAGGATGCGTTTGCAACACTTTGAATATTTTCTGTGCGGCCTTGTCACGGAGTTTGTCATTATTTTCCAGCACCAGTACTTCAATCGCGACACCAGAGGCATGACCCCAACGACTTTTCTGGATGCGGAGTTTTTTGATGCCTTTAATTTTGCTTGCTTCAGGCTTCCATAGTGCAACCAGATCATCGGCCGATTTATCGCGTTCTTCTTTGGGGACGATCTCAATGATCATACGAAAACGATTTTCTCGTGCAATACCACCGTGACGGCTGCGGGCGATCTCGGTACGAAAGCCAACGACTTCCTTGCCGATCCAGGGTTCGATTATATTTTCCAGTTGTTTGGTGATACGGGCGGTGTCATAACGATCTGATTTTTTGCCAGTCGAACCAGTCAATACGATCTCACGTGTTTCGGTATGTGGGAACAACACAAACTTCATGGTCTGGCTGGCAAGCAGCAGTGAGCCCAGTAGTAACAACGCAAAGCCGATCAACACTGCATAACGATAACGAAGTAGATGAGTCAACATGTCGCCATAGCGGTGTTCATATTGATCAAACCAGTGTGGCCGGGTTTCGGCAACATCCTTCTTGCCTGTATCGCGTTTGAATAACTTTTTAACTTCAAAATGCATATGCCCCGGCAGGATCACCAGTGCTTCTATCAGACTGGCCAGTAACATTAAAAAAACAATCGGTGGAATGTAACTGACAAAAGAACCAAAACGACCTGAGAAAAAGAATAAAGGCACAAAGGCAACCATCGTTGTAGCAATGCTGGCCAGCACTGGCATAAACACCATTGAGGTGCCTTCCACCGCGGCGGCATGTGAACTCAGTCCACGGCTATGCGCACGACCAATATTTTCTGCCACCACAATCGCATCATCGACCACGATGCCCATGACAATGATCACCGCAGCGAGGGTGACATTATTAATGGTATAGCCAAGCATGGCACTGCAGATCAAAGTCGCACAGATGGTAAAGGGGATACCCATCGCCACCCAGAAGCCGGACTTTTTATTCAGGAACAGAAACAGCGTCAGCAGGATTAAAATAAAACCAATGCCGCCATTGGTGGCGATGATCGACAGGCGATTGCGGACATCATACGACTCATCATCGAGGATGACTAATTTAACATTGGCGTCGAGCAGATTGTTGGCCTTGAATTCATTAACGACCTTTTGCACGGCCTCAAGTGATTCGATAATACCGAAGGAACTGTTCTTCACCACATTGAACATGATGGACTCATGGCCATTGACCTTGATGATCTGTTTCTCGCGGCGGAACTCGGTGCGCACCTCGGCGACGTCTTTGAGTGAAATCGCCTTACTCAGGTGACCGGCCTGCACATAAAGTTCGTTTAACTTTTCAACCGTATCCAGTTGCGCATTGATGGTGACACTGGGTTCATCTTTGATTTCAAGATTACCGGCCGGGGTGCGGATGTGATTTTTCCTGATCTCGTCGATGACCGAACTCATCGGAATGCGATAGTGTGCCAGTTTTGCCGGATCGGCATTGACCTGAAGTTCCTGCTGCAGGTAACCGGAGCGACGTATACTATTTATATGGGGCAGGTTGACGAGCTGTAGTTCCAGCGCAGCGGCGTATTTCTGCAGTTCCAGTCGTTGTGGAATATCCAGCAAATGAACTTTTTTATGGATCAGAGCGATATCGATAATGGCCTTTTTCGAGCTCTTGAATACGCGCACAAGTGGTTTGTCTCGGACTTCAGGCGGTAAGACCGTGGTCAGGGCAGCGTTACGAATCTCGGTGATGACTTCTTCACGATTCGGCAGACCCTTTTCCAGCTCAGCCGAAACCGTGGTGGTGCCGCGGCTGACGCTACTGTACAGGCGCAGAATGCCATCGACACCGCGCAGGTCTTCTTCCAGTTCACGGGTGACAAAAAACTCGACTTCTTCAGGCGTCGCGCCGGGGTAATTGGCGGTGATGCGGACCACATCATAGGTCATGTCCGGCCGCTCTTCCTTCTTAATGCTTTGCCAGGCCTGTAGACCGCCGATCAACACGGCAATAAACAACAGGTTGGTTAGCAGGTGGCGGTCAACAAAGAATTCTACAAATTTAGCAATCATATACCGAAGGACAGGGGGCCTTGAAACAGGTTCAAATAGTATGCTGAATTTAGCAAAGGGGCTAGAGGAATTTCTATATACATTCCCACGCAGAGCGAGGGAACGAGAATATGGGGTAACTCTGGTTCCCACGCTCTGCGTGGGAACCCTTACCCGCTTGAAGTCGTTGCATTCCGTATGAATTCCCACGCAGAGCGAGGGAACGAGAGCGCAGAGTGGGAACGAGAAATACTTTTAATTCACCAATATCCTTTCTGGTTGTCCCAGTTCATGCACCCGAAACACCAGCGCGGTAACACCTTCATCTTTGGTCATGATAGTGTGGTTCTGTTTATAAGGCACCACGCCCACTTCACCTTGTCGATACACTTCTTCTGCCTTACCTTCCTGCCAGAGGGTGAGTGAGCCCTCTAATATATAGGCAAACTCTTCGCCAGGGTGCCAGTGCTTGGGCAGTGTGGTATTGGGTGGCACGGTTACTTTACTCACGACGACTTCAGTATTTTCAGCGCCAACGAGCTGGCTGCTTAGCATGTTATTAAAATTCATGGTTCTTGCTCCTATGATGTTTTAGGTTCGTATTATTTTTTATTTACAAAATCAGCACTCCAGGGGCCGATTCCGGTGATCTGTAGAATGCTGCCTTTTTCAATCCACACGGTGTGGACTTCATGGCGGGCATTGATATAAAAATCGCCGGGACCAAACTCAGTCGCATCTGCACGAGTAGCATTCACACCAAAGGCCACGGCTACCTTGCCTTGCAGTAAAGTCACGCGCTCATCTTTTGGATGAGTGTGCGCAGGCATAAACATTTCACCTGATGTTCTGAAGCGAACCGTAAACATGTTGGGTTTTTTCGGATGGCCTTCGAGTACGGCAATCTCACAGTTCTTTGGTAGAGCGGGAGGGCAGGGACGCCATTTAATGTCATTGGCCTTATGAACGATTTGTACCTTACCTGCTGGAAACTCGGTGACACCGATTTCTTTGTCGCTGCAGGCGGCGGTGAGTGTAATCAGGCCGATGAGTGTAATTGCGGTTATTGTTTTCATTTTTTATCTCCTTGATATTCTTTTGGTTAATCTGTTAAAAAGTCAGTCGTTGTTTAACTGTTGAATATCTTAGCCCTCAGCGGCAAGACTTTATTGACCGAGCAGGCCAGCTTTTTGGCTCTCGGAGACAAAATTACAAAAAGGGGAGAACCGGCCTTTGGTTGAGCATCGCAATACCACTATTACGGCCCGCATGGTGCTAAGGGCCTGTGAATCCATTGGTGTCGATACCAATAAACTGCTGGAAACGGTAGGGCTTGAGCGAGCTGTGGCCGAAGACCCGGATGGTGAGGTCAGTTTTGAACAAATGCGCCACTTCTGGCAGACGGCCTATCAGATGTCGGCCGACCCACATCTGGCCATGCGCGCCGCTAAATTGGTGAAGATAGGGGATTATCAGTGCCTGGACTACCTGACGGTGCATGCCAGTACCCTGGGTCAGTCACTGGAAAACTTCTGTCGCTACATGCTGCTGATCAATACCTGGATCGGTTGGGAGATCGATAAGCAAACAGACAAAGTTATTTTACGCGTACTGCCTGTCGCAGGCACTCTGCCAGTGCCAACCTATGAGTTTATTTTTACGATTTACACTTCACGCATAAGACACCTGCTAAACAATGAGAACTGGGTCCCTGCGGCTATTCACGCCCCTTTTCCCAGCCCGGCGAATCCTGACATCTATGCCGACTTTTTTAAATGCCCCATCCAGTATGATGCTCCAGCAGGAGAGATCATCATCTCTATCGATGACTGGAATACACCGTTGCCCAGTGCGGATGAAAACCTGATGCGGGTACTGGATGAACACGCCAAACTGCTGCTTGCAAAACGTCCGCTACCGGATGACTTTGTGGGCCAGGTGCGCCGAGAAATCGTACATGGTCTGCATGGGGGTGAAGTGACGCGTGACTCGATTGCGAGCAAACTCAATATGAGTCCACGTACCTTGCAACGTCGACTCGATGAACACGACCTTGCCTTTGCTGATCTACTGGATGAAGTCCGCGCCGATCTGGCTAAAAATAAACTGGCGAGTGGTGACATGTCGTTGTCTGAGGTTGGTTTTCTGCTTGGCTTTTCAGATCAAAGCGCCTTCAGCCGCGCCTTTAAGCGCTGGACAGATAAAACACCAAAGGAATATCGAAAAGAGCACTCGCTATAAGCAGGTCTTGCCCTGTTTTGATGCATGCAGGCAGATATAGATTGGTTCCCATGCTCTGCGTGGGAACGAGAAAAAACGTATTTAATTGTTTGTTATTTTTAACGGACTTTATTTCGTTCCAGGTGCCGCACTAAATATTTCTCCAGTTCAACCAGAAATAATACACTCGATGAGACAACCAGTATCCGTAGCCAGATATCAAAATCAATCGCCGTTGTACCAAACAGGGTTTGCATAGGTGGCAGGTAGGTAAAAGCCAGCTGGAAGATAATGAGCACACCGATGGCGATCAGGACATAACGGTTTCCAGTCAGGCCAGCCCAGTTAAAGACTGAGGCGGTGATATAACGTGAGTTAAGTAGATAAAAAATCTCAAACATGACCAGCGTATTGACCGCAACCGTACGTGCATGCTCGATACTGGCGCCCTGATCCCTGTCCCAGAGAAAAAGCCCAAAGGTGCCGCTCATCAATATGATGGAGACGAAGACAATACGCCATACCAGGAGACTGGATAGCATAGCTTCCCGCGGGTTACGCGGTGGGCGACACATGACCTGTTTTTCTGGTGGTTCAAACGCCAGTGACAGCGCCAGGGTTACCGCCGTGATCATATTCACCCAGAGAATTTGTACCGGTGTTAAAGGCAGTTGATGAAAACCAAACAGGATGGCGGCCAGGATCACCAGCGCCTCGCCGCCATTTGTCGGCAGAATAAAGAGAATGGATTTTTTCAGGTTGTCATAGACAGTACGTCCTTCTTCCACGGCGTGGGTAATCGAAGCGAAATTATCATCGGCCAGCACCATTTCAGCCGCTTCCTTAGCTGCTTCAGTGCCATTCACGCCCATGGCGGTACCGACATCAGCACGTTTCAGGGCCGGGGCATCATTAACGCCATCACCGGTCATGGCCACTATCAAACCCTGATCCTGTAACAGGCTGACCAGACGCAGTTTGTGTTCCGGATTGACGCGGGCATAAACATCAACATCGTTGACGCGCTGGCGTAATTCTTCCTCACTCATCTGTTCAAGTTCCTGCCCGGTCAATGCGACATCGGTGTTATGCAGTTTGAGTTGCCGGGCAATGGCCAGGGCGGTGGCAGCGTGATCGCCAGTGATCATTTTTACGCGGATACCGGCGCCATTACAGGTTTTGATCGCCTCGATGGCCTCTTCGCGCGGTGGATCGATGAGTCCAAACAGACCTAATAGTGTGAGGTCACTGTCGACATCACTGAACATCAGCTCAGTCTTTTCACCTTTGAGTGTCCGGGTGGCCATGGCCAGCACGCGTTGACCACCTTGTGCCATGTGTTCAATACGGTCCAGCCAGTACGCCTTATCAATTGGCTGGTCACCATCGAGTGTTCGCTGCTGAGAACACATCTCCAGCACACGTTCCGGTGCGCCTTTTAGATAGATAAAGACATCACCACTATGACTATGATGCAGTGTTGCCATAAAACGGTGTTCGGATTCAAACGGGATGAGATCGGTGCGCGGATACTTTTTTGTCTCTGCGTCAATATCCAGACCGGCCTTTAAACCGGTAATCAGTAAGGCGCCTTCCATCGGATCGCCATGAATACTCCAGCTACTGCCAGACTGTTCCAGCGAGGTATCATTACAAAGTACGGCCGCCCGGCTTATCTCATGTAACAGTGGCCTCTCTTTTGGTAACACTTCTTCATTATTCAGTAAGATCGAACCATGTGGATCGTAGCCGGTACCACTGACTTCAAACAGGTTTGCGGCGGTGGCTATCGCGCGGACAGTCATCTCATTACGGGTCAGGGTGCCGGTTTTATCGGAGCAGATGACCGATACCGCCCCCAGCGTCTCGACTGCGGGCAGTCTGCGAATTATGGCATTGCGCCTGGCCATGCGTTGTACACCAATGGCCAATGTAATAGTCATGATGGCGGGCAGACCTTCGGGAATGGCTGCCACGGCAAGGCTGACTGCGGCCAGAAACATTTCGCTCATGGCATAGTCGCGTATCAGGACACCGAATGTGAATGTCACCAGGGCAAGAAGCAATATTGCCCCGGTTAACCAGCGACCAAACTGGGCCATCTGTCGGAGCAGTGGTGTGGTTACGGACTCCACTTCGGAGACCAGGGCACTGATACGGCCAATTTCTGTTTGTGCGCCGGTCGCCACCACCACACCGATGGCCTGCCCATGGGTGACCAATGTACCGGAATAGGCCATACAACGACGGTCACCGAGCACGGCCTGCTGGGCAACCGGATCGGTGATCTTTTCAACCGCCATTGATTCACCAGTCAGTATCGCTTCCTGTATCTCAAATCCCTTGGTTCGAACCATGCGCAAGTCTGCCGGGACCTTATCACCGGACTGCAGCACGACAATATCCCCAGGTACCAGATCTTCTGCCCGAATCGTGATTTGCTGTCCACCGCGCCGAACGATGGCATTAGGTGAAAGCATTTCGCGTATGGCCCGCAGGGCATCCTCGGCCTTGCCTTCCTGAATAAAACCAATAATCGCATTGATAATGACGACCCCCAAAATCACGCTGGCGTCTACCCAGTGACCGAGCATCGCGGTGACACCACTTGCCGCAAGCAATACATAAATCAGTACATTGTGGAACTGGGATAAAAAACGAAGCAGTGGGCCTCGACGCCTTGCTTCAGGCAGTCGGTTAGGGCCGTGTTCTATCAATTTTGCTGCGGCCTTGTCTCTGGACAGGCCATCGTGTGTTGTCTCGAGTGACTCGAGAACGACCTCGATTTGTCTGGTATGCCAGTCAGTTGTGGTTACAGTGTTATTAGGATGGACATTTCGTTTTCTAGCTGCACTAAGGGTTTTGTAAATGACATAGATAGCAATCGCAAAGATTGCCAACACTGTAAGTATAATTACAGCTTCAATGACCGTGATGTTAAAGCTCAATGTAAGATCCTCATTCATCCGGGCCTGTTCTGTTGCGAAAATTTCGTCGGTAAGTACTCGACTAAACCTTCTTATAAATTAATAAGAACCATGAAAGATACCATGATGTGAGTCAAATACTATTTGAGTTATTTTATTTTACTTTATAGGCCATATTAGAAATATCTGAAATATTGAGCTCAGTACCTGTTACGCCTGACAGTAGATCATTTTCGTTAAGATTCAGAACAGGTTTGTGAAAGTGGGTGTTGGTATTGTTTGAAACAATCCAGCTTTTTAGCTTATCCGCAGACATGGGGTAAGCTAAGCGATGCGACGCTTTAATCATCTGTGAAGAGATAAAAATGTAGAAAGGGTGATGGTGTTCACAAATATAATGTGGGAAGTACCAGGTATTTAACAGCAAAGAACAAATAGATTAGCGTTTTCAATAGTTTGGCATGGACAGCGGGGCTTGTGGTCTGGTTCACACTTACATATGGTCTTTCTCTAATGCCGTATTGGTTCAGCCGATACTATATTTATGAGTTTTTTTAAGAAAATACTGGTTGTTGATGAGGCGGAATCGAGTCGTCGATTTCTGCGTCATGTCCTGACCAATGCGGGTTACACTGTCGAGGCTGTAGCGAGTAATGGTCAGGCAATAGAACGCATTAATGAAGGTCATATTGACATTTTCTTTGTTGATGTAAGTTTACCCGAAATGGAAGGGATAAAGCTGATCAAGACTCTGCGCGAGTCAGATGAATATGCAGCAGCGCCTATTCTGGTTGTGACGCTGGCTATGAAGATAAGTGATGAGATGATTCAACAATGTGGCGCAGCACAAATTACGGAATGGATCCCAAAACCAATATCACCATCAAAGGTTCTTAGTTTGTTGAAGAAAATGAACTATGAAAGCAATAATACATTGTATGCTCAATCAGCTTTTTAATTAATAAGTATTGAAAATTAAAGTCCTGATGGAGCACCGGTTAGCTGGATTATGAGTAGGTCATATTTCCCGGTCATAAGTTTGGAGGGAAGAGATAAATTGTGAAGGGATAAACATAATTCTGTCTTTCCCCAAAGAGGGGAAAGACAGAACTTTAATATTAAAACTGCTACTTTATTAAACGATTAAATTTACTTCTTCTTACGCCAGTACAGGGCAAGTAATATTAAAAGAATAAGTAACGCAAGAAGCCATTTTATCCAGTGAGACTCTATCAAAGAATGATCAGCCTCCTGATGATAATTACTGTGTTCCAGACCTTCACATTCGTCGGGTACCTTATTATTGTTTTGGTCTTTTGAGCTACCTTCGGCCAGATCTTTCGCATCATGTTGCTTATTAAGATTGCAGTCAGGTGGTGGCGATACTCTTAACTTGGTTTTAACATCAATATCCTGTTGTTCATTACCATTCACAGAACTAACCTTGATGCTAATATCCGTATAGTCACCTGGCTTACTATCTTTGGGGATAGTAGCAATGATTGGAATCCCGCCGCCGGTATGCCCGTCATTGCTATGCGATACTCCTTTGCCCAGACAATATTCTGCGAAACCTCTAACTTTCTCTGATGTAAAACTGCTCGGAAGATCTACGAGTTGATCAGAACCGCTGTTGTGTGTTTTAAGCCAGCCTTTACTGTCACTGATCTCAAATTTATAGCGATCATCGCGAGCACATAAGTTCCATAGGCAGGCAAGTTCAGACATCTCAAGTACATCACCTGCTTGTGGTCGATGCCAGGTGAATTCATTATACGGACCACTTGCAACGGCATTAAAACATTGCTTAGGTTCAGGCTGTACCACAACTGAGTATTCCGCTTCACGAGTCATGGTGTGACCATCTTTGGTAATTTTGAAACGTGCACGCAAATGATGGGGGCCCGGTGTTGTGGCAGGGTCGGGCAACTCTGCTGACCATAGGTGATTACCTTTCATAACATCACCATGGGTACCATCGTCGTAAAGGGTGTGCGTACTAGTTGAACCATCTGGTCGCGTTAAGGTAACTTTGGCTGTTACATTATCAAAGCCACCTTTAGGACGATTGGGTTCGGATATTCTGAAGCTGGCAAGAATTTTACGACCCACAACAACATTCGGCCTAAGAACATATGGTTTCACTCGACCCATGCCTTTCATTAGTACACTGTAAAAATAATCCTGCGACTTACATTTTCTATTTTTACCTGTTCGTACAATACGGCCCTGCCAGGTTCCTTTTGCTTCACCTTGATAAGGCAGGGCAACATGCATGAAGTCATGCTTCTTACCATGTCCAGCTTCAACACCTTTGTCGCTACGGTCTACTTTTTTACCTGATGGCGTTAGTAGTTCCAGTTGTAGATCACATTGGCGTTCCTGGTCTACTGCCTTTGAACCCATTATGACACTTAGTCGTTCTTCACTACCGACTTCCATATTGAATGGTTTAGATGCGACTTCACCACTTTGAATAATTCCTTTGGGATCAAGACTAATAGCTGCGTCGTAAATTTCTCCCATGGCGGTTATAAAAAACTTCTGTAGGTCGAGTGTGGCACTGACATCTGCCTCAGCGAAAAATACACCACCATGGCGCTCGGCAATATCACGCAAATTTGCTTCTTCTGCTCCAGGCCCAAAACCAACCGCGACAATCTGAATATTGTTTATTTCAGCCGCGGTCAGTACATCGGCTGAAATACAGCTACTGGCACTGTTTCCTCCCAGACAGGGTGCAACGTTTTCTTTACCATCAGTTAACACGAGAATGGCCTGATGTGGGTTTGGATCAGCAACGGATGTCAGCATGTTAATAGCTTCACGTATCCCCCCGGCGATCGATGTTGAACCACCTGCATTAATGCTACCCAATGCAGTTTCAAAACCTGTATCATCAACACCATTGTCTGTGACGATACCGTTTGCTGCTGTTAAAGGTAGCTCAGCAGTTGAGCCACTTGAAAATGAAACCAAACCCAGACGATGTTGCTGTGCTGCAGGTACAGCGCCATCCATGCGTACATCGAGTACGGCATCGGCAAAGGTCAGTGCGGCACTTTTCGCGTCATTCAAAGCACACGGTGATTCCCCCGGATCAGCATTGCCGCCTGGACAGTTATCATCCATGCTGCCAGAGCGATCTAAAACAATAACCACATCCGTTGCTTTAAGTGCCTGCCAGTCGGTAACGACCTCATCCAGTTTATTGTGTGCAAGCCAGAAGGCAGGATCGCGACTAGTATAGATAAAGCCACCAATGTCCTGACAACCCAGTACCCGAACTCCATTGTGATAACTGCCATGCCATTCGAATTCGAGACGGTGACCTAATTCACCAATACTGCTTATTGAATTTAGGTTGTTGCCTATAAAGCTATTGGGCAAATTTGAACAGCCTGTACAAATTGCACCCGCGGGTCTGACACCCCCAGATGAGGCACAATGTGTGAATGCGCTGGTTATAGTTTCATTGTCGCCCGGGACCGGCGCATTTTGGTATGGATCCCATATTTCAAGGCGATCTAGACTGGTTTCAGTCAAACGCCAGATATCAAAGTCGAGTATGAATTGACGATGAAATGCAAGGAAGGCGCGGCCATAGGCCTCGGTCGCCGCTTCATCATTAATACAATGAAAATTTCGATGTTCTTCTCCAATCAGTTGATCTGTTGAACCTGCTGTGTGTAATGCATTGGTACTTGAACAACCTGATTCTAGATTAGCTGTATGCCACGGTTGTGGATTGGTTGCAGGCTGGCCAGAATAAAACCAGCAAATACTGGCTTCGAGATTCATGCTGATTAAGAAAGTTGATAAAAGAAGTAGCTTGGTTAAGACAGGAATATAAGAATATTTTGGTAGATTGTGCATTGTAGTTTCCTTATTTAAAACCCTAAAAGGGTTGAGTCCATTAATGAGCTGATACTACGTTTTAAGTTAAGTACGCAATTGAGCCATAGCAATTTATAACCATGGGTATTAATTGCATATTCATATTACGATTATAAAAAGGCAAGCAAAGCAGAAATATTATTATTTTATATAGAAATACACGATACGACGTTTTTTTCTGAATCCCTTTAAATATAGTCTAACTAATAATTGCTTTTGAACGCAACTATAAAAAAAAGGGGGGGGCAGCACATCTTTAAGATGTGTTATGTGTTTTAAGTAAAAAATAGAAGCAGTTAAGCGGTTCAATCTAACCAATGTCTGTCGTTTTAAAATTCCAATCCGACAGAAACACCAGTCAGGTAGATGTTGACTGGTGGTAGGTTGTAAGGTTTCATTTGATATTCTTTTGCATATGCTTTTATTAAGACGGCCTTGGTTCTTATCATAATGCCCACAGCAGAACTCGTATCAGTATTTGCCTCCTCATTTTCAATTGTTTCATTAAAGATAACTGCCCCAAATTCAATTCCGTACTCTATAAATGGAGAGATTTTCATTGGCATAAAAGCGCCAAAATGAACAAATATGGGATAGGCATAATTTCGATCACCAAAGGCAGAAACAATCTGATCGGAGTGCATTTCACCTACGGATACTCCCGCGTATAAAAAACTACTTTTCTCTACGCCATGCCACTCCATACCCACACCGGAAACCTCTGTACTACCAACATCGGTTGCGGGATCTGTGGACCGGGTTTCATTATAGGCGTAAATATATGGTCTTGGCTCCTCCGCATTTGCCGTTGGCAGGAAAAAGATTGCCGCTAATATTAGTGATAAAAGCTGTTTTAATGCCATGATTGCTGTCCCTGAATGTGTTTACATGATGTGTTAATTCCATAGCAAGCTTCATACCACGTGAAACTTATTTAAATGCGTATTGACTAAGAGATATGATAAAAATA
>JAOULB010000318.1 GCA_029882235.1 Gammaproteobacteria bacterium
TGTCCAGAAATGGTACGTAAGTGTCTTCTTGGTGAAGATAGTTTTGAGGAGGTTGAATTTAAACCCGACATTCTTCCCCGTCCAGATGATTATCCGCTCACGAGAGAGTTAAGCCTGCCCACTAATGAACCCTATTACGATAATTTTATTGCAGTACGAAATCTGCTAACACAGATGATGAAGCTTGAAGGTTTTTCATTTGAGTCACGCTTCTACTTCTTAAGCAGTTTTTCAAATCGAGTTAAAGCATATTATTCTGAGGCTAGTGAACAGGGTGACTCCAGACAGTTAACTGAAGAAATAAAAAAAGCACTCAAAGCTGCGGACTTAAAAAAACAGGATGATTACGTCAATCAATTTGATTCTGCTGATCCCGTGGCAATTATCGTTATTCAATCAGTACTACAGCTAAGAATACAGCAGTTTCCAAATGAAAATACTAGCATCCTGGCAAGTAAAATATTTGAAAAATACGGTGATGTAATCACCGTAGCGGAGCAAAGTGGTGATTTGCATGAAGCCTTGCCACCTGAATCTCTATGGGAGAATTTTAAAGAGAACAAAGAGCTGGTCAATAACTGCTTCCAGAAGCAGTTGGATGAATACTTTTCACGGTTCTTAATGAACTGCCTGCACCGGGAATGGTATATCACAATGCCTGATCTGTTTACTTATCTGCATATGTTAACGATCCGACTAGCCGTTTTACGTTTTCTTATTTATAGCCATCCAGACATACTGCAGATTGCCGAGAGTCTGAATGAAGATGCCGCAAAAGCATCTGATAGCGATATAAATAAACTAAACAAGATCGTCGTTGATGTGGTTTATAACTATTCTCGTGCGATTGATCACAATATGCTGTTTCTTAAGGTCGTTTATGATGCTATGAATGAGCAACAAATGATGACTTTTGAATATTCCCTGCCTTTTATTAAATTTTAATACTCGTTTTAATTCCTTCTAAGATTCAAATATCCATATAAACCACGCAGGTTTCATTGCGGCATATTGGCAATACATATAAACTTGTCGTCCTGTGAAATAGCGTTTCAGGATGTATTTGATGATTTCAATTGGTGATATGCCGCATGATGAGCAGATATCATTAACATTGGCGGTCATGTCAATTTTAGATGGGTGGGGACTTTCGTCTGCACAACAAATCTCTGTTCTTAATCTTCCTCAGGGAACACCGCTACGTGCGATGCGAAAATATCGTGATAATACCCCTTTGCCCGATGCACCCGGAGTAATGGAGCGGTTAGAACATATTGTTGGTATTGCCGATGCCTTACGTACGAGCTATCCACATAACCCCGCAATGGGAAATCTCTGGTTACAGCAATCTAACCGGCATTTTCAGGGACAGATACCGCTAGCGATTATTGTTGAGGAAGGATTAGATGGTTTAGTCAAGGTTAGAATGCATCTTGACTGTTCTTACGACTGGCATACTGATTCTGGTAGCTGAGCAAAGTTTTTATGTTCTCTGTGCACGTTTACGCCGTCCTTCAAAGCGAACAACTTCCTGCATGATCTGGTCATAGGGTATATTTTCTTCACCCGCATATTTCTTTACAGCCAGATCAAGCAAGCGATGTATGTCGGAAATTTCCAGGTTCTCCTGGCCTGCAATATCAAGTAATTTTTTCAGACCAAGTAAACTACCCATTTGCACCTTTACCTCTTTGCCATGCGGTAATGGGCCATCGACCTTTGTCAGCTTCATGGCAAAACGGGCTTTTTCGCGAAGTACAGTGAGTAATCCATGACATTGTTGCTGTGCAGTATTTGAGGTGCAACTAACACCTTCACGATCAGCAAGGCAAAACCGATGGGCAAGACTGCATTGGCTGCGACGCGAATTAATCGATTTTTCAAAAACGCACTGTGTTGGGTTAACACTGTGATAGGTGTTACGGTATTCGTTTTCTTCCATCTTAAATCAAGCTATTTTTCCCATTCGCGCAAGATTGGTGCTTCACGTTTTTCGCTTAATTGCTCTTCTGCTTCGAGTTCATTTTTTGCGAAAATGACTTTCAGCATTGCTGTATCATTTGCATCCTGTTCTGCACGCATACTGCGCACCTGATTTTTCGCTGCCTTGTAATCCTCATGCTCCTCGATTTTTTCGAGCTGTTTTACAATGGCGCTGGGACCGCTTTGAATTTTATAGATATAATAGGGCATGTCTGTATTACTCCTGACAAAACATTACAACTGGTTCTATTATAACAGCCGCCGGCGTGAATTTGTCCTGTTTGGAGCGAGTAAATTTAACGCTGGGCTATAAAGTCCACATGGTTGATATAAGAATATTTGCGAGAAAATATGACTGAAACACCGTTATTGCTGGCGATCATTGAACAGGGTGGTTACCCTGATTTTAGTTCAATATATCAATCTGCAGGATATCAGGTTGAAACAACGGGTTCTGCCAGGAATGCGCTTCAGATCATAAAACGCCAGAAGCCTAATGTGATTGTGGCAGAGTTTAATTTTCAATCTGATTTTCGCGATCGAACTAGCAGCCTTGAATCGATCCTGGCTGTGGTGGAACGGCTTGGTGATATCAAAGTCATTGTGTTTTATGACAAAGAGTTCAAGCATCAGTTTGATCGACTATGTCAAAATTACACGTTCCATGCCTGTCTACCCTTTCCCATCAATATCGATGAGCTACGGTCAGCGCTATAAAGAGTTAAGATATTCGATCGCATCTTCTGCGATTTCGCGCACTCCCGGATCAGGATCATGATGAAGTGGCTCTAGCATCTGAATAAGTGATTTGTCGTGCAATAAAGATATAAAGTGGGCAGCATCCCCTCTGACACGTGCATTTGCATGTTTGAGCAAATCAGGTAAATCGGTTTTAAGAACTTGTATGGTTTTATCACCGGCTAGTTCCTCAAGTATGGCGCTAATACCGAGTCGGACATTGATGCTTGAATCATCAGCTGCGATTAAGGGAATAAATTCGTGTATGAGTTGTGGTGAATGTTTTAACATTTCAGCAACATTATTCAGATTACCATCATTGAGCATGCTACTAATATAATCGCTAACTCCCTCTGGTGAAGAGGCGGTTTGATACCAGTGTTTTATTTCAGACTGAGTATGAACACCATATAATATAAATGGTCCAATTTTTAGCCAGGGAACGGAACGGATTTGA
>JAOULB010000319.1 GCA_029882235.1 Gammaproteobacteria bacterium
TCGACAAGCGGTATTTCTATCCAAAATCGATAGGCAGCAGTTTTATATAAAATTTATCGAGGTATTAATTTAACATTTTACTTTGTTGGCAGAGATTGCTTTTCACCAGAGATAGAAGTTCGGAAAGTGTAATATTTTGTGGCACTTCCTGAATATCTGAAAACCAGATGCTATCAACCTGATAATCATCTTCAGTGCAGTCATTAGCAACTAATGGCCCACCGATGAATACACCCTGTTTGCCATTTTCAAGTTCTACAGTAATGAGTTGTAGTGCCAGCTCGTTAGTCATACAGGTCTCCTTCTTATTGTTGTCGTATTCGAATAGACAGGATTAATCGTGCATTTTGTGTGCCACAAAAATATTTATGGAATTGCTCATATAATGAGCAATTCAGTATAGAAAGAATCTTGTTTCTGGTGTTTTTATAGAGAAATAATAAGCATGCGGCAATTAATTGACACATTGTTACGTCGAAAATTGCCGCACATCACTTGGTGAACTGGTGGATATTTGTTTGCTCTGACGGTTTAATGATGGCTTTGTGAACACAGTTTCGTCCTGATTCTTTTGCTTTATATAAGGCCTCATCAACGCATTGAATAAATCCAGGCAATGAATCTGTTACATCTGGGCTAATTGTGCCGATGCCAATACTAACCGTAACATTGGCAGATACTTTTGAATTTGCATGTGGAATTGCGAGGTTATCTAATTCTTCCTGAATTTTTTCTGCAATATGATAGGCACCAGACTCAAAGGTTTCGGGCAGTATGATTGCGATTTCTTCACCACCATAGCGTGCAACTAGATCGGCGGGACGATTTGCAACTTGCAGGAATACACTGGCCACTTCTTTTAAACATTGATCACCAATAACATGCCCATATAGATCATTATATTTTTTAAAATAATCAATATCGGCCATAAGGAATGATAATGGAAAGCCGGTTCGAATTGATCGTAACCATTCAGAATGTAGATATTCATCCATATGTCGACGATTTGCAATATTGAGTAGTGTATCCTGGCGATTGATTCGTGCCAGCTTCTGGTTCGTGCGATGCAGCTGTTTAACAATATTAATGCGCTCATCAATCTGCGTATTTAGCAGGGTGTTAGATTTTCGAAGTTGATGATTTTTGTTTCGCAGTAACTGCGTATACGCAGAAATAAGAAATGAAAACAGTAGCCCAGCAAACAGGATGACGCCTGCCTTGAAATTGAAGCCATGTTGATAGAATCCCACTTTAGGTAAAATAGAGATTTTCAATTTTCGACCGGCCACATGGAAATCTTTATTGAATTGAATGTGCGTATGATTCTTTCGCTTTGAAGTGTTGTTTAGCGAAATATAGCTGTTTGTTGTGGATGTATATATTTCCGTTACTTGCTTGTCATCTGTTAAATCATAAACAGTGACGGTGATGTTTTTGTTATTATGAAGATTGATCGCATTGATAAAGATATCTGAGATGTAATAAACCGCCACAAGAAAACCTGTTAAAGTGTTGTCATTGCCGAATACTGGATATAATACGATAGTGCCATCTTTCCTTGTGTTGATGTCCTGTATAAGCTGGATTTGTTGTGTTGCCTGAAGGCTCCTTGAGTCGATTGCTTTATTGATGGCATCAAGTCTTAGCTGGTCAGAACTTAGATCAAAGCCTAGTGATGATTCATTGCCAGAAAAAGGGGCGATAAAGGTGATCGGGTAATAGAAATCACGTTGTTTACTTCGAATAATTTTTCCGGAAGCCTTTAAATCTTTGATCTCGAAGCCAGCAAAGACTTGTTGCATTTCTTTTTCAAATGCGGCGCGTTCCGAATCAGCTACTTTCGAGACCCACTCCAGGGCTTTAATTTCCGGGTGGTTCTGTAATATATGAGTCGTATACTGTTTAAAATTACTGGCATTGAATTGTTGTGCTGAATTATAGAAGGCATAGAGATATGAAAGTGCCTCCAGACTATTCGACGTGTTCTGCTCTATTGTTTTACTAATGTTTAAAGCTTTGTGTTCAAAAGCCCTATTAACAGCTGTGTCTTTGTAACTAATATAATAGTGTGTTGCTGTAAGTGATAAGCCTATACCGGCTATAAGAATCAGGATGTGAAAATGAACAACATTATTCAGGGCACGCAATGATGTCCGGAAATTTTTTACCAGATAGTTGAGACTTATTCTTGCTGTCGCCATACTTGGCGTTTTTGTATCCATAATTGTGTTTTATTATCAGTATACATAGGGACATATATAGCTTATTTATAAGAAACATTCATTAATAATTGCAAATTATTGTTAATAATGAGAATTGTGCGCATAAATACAATTGACAGAGAGTTATAAATTGCGTTTATAGTTTTAGACTATTCCATTTTCGATTACATTGATGTCTGTTAATCAATTGTCGTAATCAATACCTGTTCATTAGCCTCAACAACATCAAGATTTTTAACTGGCGTTACACTATCTGCCCAGATGTTTGTCATTGCAGCCAGTCTTATTTCAGAGGTTTTAGATATCGGCGTCGGACCAAAGCCTATCGCTATACATTGGCCTTCTGTCCAGAATGCAATTTCACCTGCTTCAACAACATCTTTCGCATCGGGTTCGAGCGGTACCTTAACTGAGGTCTCAAAATAAACTTCTTTGCCCCATGTTCGAGTTATTGATTCGATAGGTAAGGCAGCATAAATTGCATCTGCAGTAGGTGTGTCTCGTAACTGAACAATTATCTCGGTATTTTGAAATGAAATTTTGATCTGGCGCATGAATAATATTAACCCTTAAACACTATTTAAATGATTTCAGAGTATGACAGTCTAAACTAAGCATATAGAAGCTAACAAAAAATTGATTATGCCCATGTCACAGACCGGTGTTTATATTGGAGAAGAGCTCGCCAAATACAGTTTTGGCGATCAACACCCATTTGGGCCAAAGCGGCATGATGCCTTTGTGGCAGAATTTAAACGACAACACTTGCATGAAAGAACCCGCATTATTTCACCTGTCAAAACAGAACAGGCCGTCATTGAATTATTTCATGATGCTGAGTATGTGCAGCAGGTAATAGAAAAGTCGCAACTGCCAGCAGGTTATCTTGATGGCGGTGACACGCCCGCTTTTGCCGATATGTTCAATACGACATCCTATGTTGTTGGTTCA
>JAOULB010000320.1 GCA_029882235.1 Gammaproteobacteria bacterium
GAGTGGCCAGTGGTATAAAGGTTGCTTAATATATTGAGGGTTGACTTTTGTTTTGCGTTTTTCGTTAGACTGAATCGCGCTCATTGCCTGCTGTAGATTGCGAGCATTATCTGCCTGGTAAAAATCACCACCGCCATTTTTTGCGATATCCTTTAATAATTGGATATTTGCTGGATGAAATATTAATCCGCTATAACGTTTATCCGCAGCCTTATAGCTGGATGCGCCAATACCAATTACATGCAGGCGAAAACCAAGGGTTTTATGAATATAAGTGGCGATAGAGCGTGGATCAAAGGCCCTGTCTGGCCGGTTAACATCTGAAAACAACACTAATGCAGGCTTATGACCAGGTTTAGAGTTTTCATTATCTGCAACTTCATTCAACTGCTGTGTTGCATATAATAGGGCTTTACCAGGGTTGCTTGTTCGTCCCGTCAATACCGCGGGCTCAAGGCGCGCAACCATGTCTTTTAATACCTTATAATCCGCAGTGAGTGGAGCAACAGTGTAGGCGTTTTCAGAGTATGCAATAATTCCAATTCGGTTACCCTCTAGCTGATCGATAAACAGACCCAAGACACTTTTCATCATGGTCATGCGGTCAACGCGTTTGTTTTCGACGATATAGTCTTTGAGTAACATGCTAATAGAAGTATCCACCAGAAAAACTGTGTCACGATACTCAGGTTGTTTGGGTAGCTGTTTGCCGTGGTAGTAGGGTTGCGATAACGCTAAATGGACTCCGATTATAAAAAATGAATATCGTAGCCAGCGCCAGACCTGAAGTTTGTTTGCGCTTTTTTCATTAAATTGTTGGTTGATCCGTTTAAATACGCTCATGCAAGGATGTCTGAATGTCATTGAGCTCGCGACAGAATTGAATATGGAAATATCTTTAAGAAGCTTGCTGCTGACCAGTATCCATGCAATCAACAACGATAAGGGTATAGTGGCTAGCCAGTAGACATATTCGTACTGAATATTGTTTACTGTCACTGGCAGAATGTTGCTTATAAATTCTTCAACCACTTATTGGTTTCCTGAAATAACTGCAGGGTTTCTTTTTTGTCTGGCAATAGCGTGGAATAACTGTAGCGATACAGCCTTTCCAGATATGGTGCCCAGTAATTCGTATGAGAAATATCTGTCAGAATAATTTCTGATATCTGTTTTGTATTTCTTGCTCCATGCAAGAGATATAATATTTCTATACAGGCTTGTTTTGAGGTTAGTTTGTCATGGAGAAATTTACGGTAAATAAAATTCAGTTTTATTCTGGTCCTGTTTTTCGGTTTATTAATGATGTAAACAACTATTCCGGCAATTATTGTTACGACAGCAAATAAAGCAATATAGATTGGCTCTATCGTAGTTGCTTCAGCGGGCGGAATAATATCAACCCACGACTGCTGATCCCATGAACTATCTGGCATAAGCCCCACCAATGCATTCTGATAGTTCTTTGCTTGTCATATGTAAGCTGTGCCGCACACCTCTATTGGTAAAAAAGTCATGTAACTCGATTTGCTTCTGTGCCTGTTGGGCGTTGAATTCTTCTTGAATTGATTTGTCGCTAACATCAATCGAAAATTGTGCGTGTTCTGCTTCATCAACAATTTTGACATACTCAGAAATGGTGAGCTGGCTTTCCGCTGGGTCAAGGATTTGAATCGCTTCAACAGAGTGTTTGTGCGCTAATTGGCTGATAGTAGAATCAGAAGTATTCGTATTGATATCTAAAAAATCACTAAGAATAATGACATGACTACCTGGTTTAATTCGAAATAAAAGTTGCGATAAAACACTGTGCAGACTGATTTGTTCCGTTGAAAAGGCAAGCGGGGGAGCAGGGGCCGATAGCTGATTCTCAAGCCAGTGAATAGCATTACCTTGATTGTTTTCAGGCAGCCAATGTAATTCTTTATTGATAATGCATGCGCCTATATTTATAGAATGATATTGAGCATAATAGGCATAACAAAGTCCGATTTTGGCAGCAAGTGTGACTTTGAGTTGTTTTTGGGTGGCAAATCGCATCGTTGCCCGTCTATCGACAACAATAAAGGCTTCTGGCTTTCGTTCTTCGGTATAAACTTTGCTGTAAAGAGATTGCGTTTTTGCATAGAGTCGCCAGTTTATCTGTCGCTGATGATCGCCAATTTGGTAGGCTCTGTTTTCATCAAACTCCATTCCCTGACCACGATAATTTGACAGGTTTTCGCCAATTTTTAAAGCATCAACCTTATGTTCAATATTAATCAATGGAATGGCAATAGATTCTGCATAAGATCGAATCGATTTTAGATCATCAGCACTCATTAATTCTTTGTGTACATCGGAACTTATGCGGGACATCCAGTTCTGTACCCGGGAATTTAATGGAATGAGCTGTTTGAGTAGATTCTTCAAGGTATGGGGATGATTTCAATTAATTTCTTAACAATATCGTCGGCGCTGATTTGTTGTGCTTTTGCAGAGTAGTTTGTAATGATACGATGGCGAAGGACATCATAGGATGTGTCCATAATATCATCTGGGATAACATAATCGCGTCCAGACAAATAGGCGTGCGCACTGGCTGAGCGCACCAGCGCTAATGTTGCTCGTGGCGATGCGCCATATTGAATATATGAATCCCATTCACTTACCCACTGTTCCAGATGTCGTGTCGCATTGACAAGTTGCACTGCATATTTCTTCACATTTTCTTCAATATGGATTTCTGCCAGTTCTTTTCTTGCCTGTAAGACAATATCTGGACTGATGCGTGTATCAATCTGATTTGAATCCGCACCAAAATGCATTTGTCTATCCCTTTCTAGGATCTGATATTCCTCATCTTCAGATGGATAAGTCACTATCACATGCATTAGGAATCGATCCAGTTGTGCTTCGGGTAAGGGATAAGTACCCGATTGTTCAAGTGGATTTTGCGTTGCTAACACAATAAACAGGTCAGGCAAGTTATATGAATGACCACTTATCGTGACCTGATGTTCTTCCATGGCTTCAAGCAAGGCAGACTGAACTTTAGGCGGCGCACGATTTATTTCATCAGCAAGGACAATTTCATTAAATAATGGACCTTTGAGGAATTTAAAATCACCTTCTTTGGGATTAAATACATCACTGCCAGTAATATCAGCAGGCATTAGATCCGGGGTA
>JAOULB010000321.1 GCA_029882235.1 Gammaproteobacteria bacterium
AGTTTCTTAAGTCGCGTGATGAGTTCTGGATTACTGACTGACCTGAGAATATGGCTAAAGTTTTCCAGCACAGGTTGATGTATTTGTAGTGGGCTCCCATAATCAGAATCAGAGCCAGCCTGTGCGGCATGTTGGTGAAACGATGCAACCGTACTGGCGAGTTGATCAACGTGGTCGTTCTTCAGGCCATGTTGCTGCAGCACACGGTCCAGTTGTGCGGACTGAGGAAACTCTTTCATCTTGACGCAGTACTCAATCGGCTTATGGTTTTTACCTAATACAGGTTCGTAGACTGTGCCACTCACCGGAACAACCTCAAGGTAAAGTTGTGGTGCAAGCCGCTGGTTAAGACGTAGTTCTTCTTCACAAAAAAACTTTCGTTTTGCCAGGGTAGAAAAATCCAGAAAACCAAAATTGACAGGTTTCTTAAATTTATAGGCGAATTCCCCCGTCAAAATGACTGAAGAAATGTGTGTTTCCTGCACAGAAAATTTTTCGATAGCGTGCGGATACAGCGATTCGTTTTGTAAGGACGCAATCAGTTGTTCATGATCGGTCATCGCTGTATTGATATCGGCAACGACCATCAAAATCGCTCCAGTTCAGGGTGGGGCAGTTTGCCATGATGCACATGCATGGCACCGAGTTCAGCACAACGATGCAGGGTTGGAATGGCCTTGCCAGGGTTGAGCAGTTTGTCAGGGTCAAACGCCTCTTTCACCGCATGAAACTGAGTAAGTTCAAGACTATTAAACTGGGTACACATCTGATTGATCTTCTCCATACCCACACCATGCTCGCCCGTGATGGTTCCACCGACTTCAACACAGAGCTCGAGTATTTTGCCACCAAATTCTTCGGTGCGTTCCAGCTCGCCGGGTGTATTTGCATCATAGAGAATTAATGGATGCAGATTGCCATCACCGGCATGAAAGACATTGGCGACGGGTAAGTTATATTTCTTTGACCATTCAGCTATTCGTTGTAATACATGGGGCAGTTGCTTGCGTGGAATGGTGCCATCCATGCAGTAATAATCGGGCGCCAGACGACCCACCGCAGGGAAGGCCGACTTACGACCCTGCCAGAGTTGCGCACGTTCCTGATCATTATTGGCAGTACGAATCTCTGTCGCACCACTTGTGTTTAAAATTTCTTTGACCAGCGTGATCTGTTCAGAGACTTCTTCATTTGTTCCATCCAGTTCACAAAGCAGGATTGCCGCTGATTCAATTGGATAACCGGCATGAACAAATGCCTCGGCTGCACGTATGGCCGGGTTATCCATCATTTCCAACCCAGCAGGGATAATGCCTTGCGCGATAATGTTGGCAACGGCTTCACCGGCATCTTCAACACGGTCAAATGCCGCTAACATAACCTGAGCACGTTGAGGCATGGGGAGTAGTTTAACGACGACTTCAACAATCACACTCAACAAACCTTCAGAACCCGTCATTAATGCAAGCAGATCAAAACCGGGTGCATCAAGACCACCGCCACCGACCGTGACCAGTTCGCCATCGATGGTGATGATTTTTATTTGCTGGATATTGTGTACGGTCAGACCATACTTCAGGCAATGCACACCGCCTGAGTTTTCAGCAACATTACCACCAATGGTACAGGCGATTTGTGATGAAGGATCGGGGGCATAGTAAAGACCGTGTTGTTTAACGGCCTCGCTAATGGCGAGATTTCGCACACCGGGTTGCACCGTGGCGACGCGATTTGGCAGATCAACATCAAGGATCTGATTAAATTTGGCGAGACTCAGAATAAGACTTTCATCAGCAGGCAATGCACCACCTGATAAGCCTGTACCTGCACCGCGAGCAATAACAGGTATGTGATGTTGATGACACAGGCGCATAATCTTCTGCACCTGATCAATAGTTTCTGGGAGCACAACCAGCCAGGGTAAATGACGATAGGCCGACAGACCATCGCATTCATAAGGGCGCGTGTCTTCTTCTTCGTACAGGATGGCGGAACGTGACAGAAATTTCTGCAACTGTTTTATCAGATCATCCCGGCGTATACTTATCTTGGACATGATATGGATTCTACAGTGGCGGCGAGCGAGTCACCAGCTTCTATAATAAGACTTTGTTATCAACCTCATAACCACAAAAAAGGCTGGAGAAATGCAGAAATATATATTTTTTATTGGCCTGGCTGTTCTGACCTGTTTTGTTGTTTCATTAATGTCTTATGGCAAGGCACTGGATGCACTGGGCTTGCTACTCGGTGTGATCGCGGCCATCTATATTGGATTCGCTATTGCCGATGGACGCAAAGGGGTTATTTATATTGAATGTGTTGTCGCAGCAGTATTTATCGCTCTGGCCTTGTTTGGTATGTGGGGCAAACCTGTCTGGTTGGTGATCGGATTCTTTGCCCATGGCGCTTGGGATTTATTGCATCATCCTGCTGGCATTAAAACCAAGGTGCGAAAATGGTATCCGCCCGCCTGTGTCATCTACGACTGGATTATTGGTGCTTATATGCTCTTCTGGCTGGGCTGGATTTAACCCTCAATGGATAAACTCCGCATTGATAAATGGCTCTGGGCAGCACGGATTTACAAAACCCGCGCACTGGCGGCCAAAGCTGTTAGTGGTGGCCATGTTCATCTGAACAACGCGCGCATTAAGCCATCCCGAGAAATACAGGTTGGAGATCAACTCGAGATCAATAAAACACCGTACAAGTTTATTATCACCGTGCTGGTCTTATCAGGTCGGCGTGGCCCAGCCAGCGAGGCACAAAAACTCTATGCAGAAGATGCTGAGAGTATTCAGGCACGGGAATTATTAACCGAACAACGCCGTATTCTCGCCGCAACGACACCGCGAACAGAACGACGACCGGACAAGCGCGATCGTCGTCGCATTATTCGTTTCATCAATAAAAATTCAGTTGGAGATAACTAATGGCTCGACCTGTTACGCCTTTGATTGCGGCAGATACGATCATTGAACTGACCGATCAGCCCGGCAGACCGATTGTGTTGATCGAGCGTGCCAATCCTCCCTATGGCTGGGCCATCCCCGGTGGGTTTGTCGATGTCGGTGAGACCGTCGAACAGGCTGCGCTTCGTGAAGCCAAAGAAGAAGTTAGTCTGGATGTTCGGCTTATTGCACTCTTAGG
>JAOULB010000021.1 GCA_029882235.1 Gammaproteobacteria bacterium
TTGATGAAGATGCATCCTTTGCCCTGGGTGCAGATTTTATATTTTATGATGTGGCCGGGGTGAAACTGGGTGGAGAGGCTTTCATTTTTGAAAATGATTTTAGTTTGTTTGGTTCGCAGGGAACAACGCTGACTTTGATGACGATGTTTAATGCGCGTAAATATTTTCTTGATGGAATGTTTAAACCTTATATTGGTGCAGGTGCTGGTGTTGGGAGTGTTAGCTTTAACTCACTCCCTCTTAGTGGAAGTGCTGCAGGATTGAATGCGCAGTTTCTGCTGGGATTTGATGCTAAGTTTTCCGAGGTGTTTGGTGTTTTTATAGAATACAAAAATGTTTTTTATGCCGATTATTCGGGTGAAACAGCTTCGGGCGCTACTGCAGATTTTGATTTTTCCGGCAGCGGAATTACTGCGGGACTTTCAATTCGTTTCTAACAAACTACAAGGATATTTATAGCAGCCATATACCATATAGTATATGGCTGTGATTTTTTAACGCAGGCTGATAATCGGCCAGCCTTTCATTTCGGCATGTTGTGTCAGAGTATCATCCGGATCAACCGCAACAGGGTTATCGACCTGTTCCAATAGCGGGATATCATTTAAAGAATCACTATAGAACCAGCTATCTTTCATCTCAATACGATTCTGTGCCAGCCATTCATTCAGGCGTTTTATCTTACCTTCCTTAAAACAGGGTGTTCCCGAAACATTACCTGTGTATTGTCCATCAGTGATTTCTGGTTCTGTCGCGATTAAATGTTCAATACCGAGTTCTTTGGCAATGGGTTCGGTGATAAATCGATTGGTGGCTGTAATTATCATTAAGACATCTCCGCACTGACGATGTTTATCAATCAGCTGCCGGCTTGCTGGGGTAATGATGGGTAAAATTTCTGTCTGCATAAATTCCTGGTGCAGTTTGTTTAATGTATCCAGCCCGATTTCAGTCAGCGGATTGAGACTAAAACGTAGAAATTCATAAATATCGAGCTGACCCGCTTTATAGTCCTCATAATATTGGCGATTCTGGCGCTCATATTCGTCGCCATCAACATAGCCCTTGTTCGCCAGAAAGCGGCCCCAGAGATAATCACTGTCACCATTGAGGAGTGTATTGTCGAGGTCAAAAATTGCCAGGGCCATGCTCAAACCACCAAATCTATATCCGAAAGCGAGCAATCATACCCTAATACTTCGATGAGCCCAAAAGGGGCTGATCAGGATGCAGGGCTAAGTCTTTGTTTTATAGTGTGAATTCAGAACAGGAAAGATTTGCGAGTTTGGCCTAAAGTATGAAAGAATGGTCAGACCTTAATGGATTTTGCTAAGGGTAACGCATAAGTGATTGATTCTGAAGGCTATAGAGCAAATGTAGGCATTATTCTCACGAATGAGGCAGGCCAGCTATTCTGGGCGCGTCGAATTGGTGAAAATGCCTGGCAATTTCCTCAGGGAGGGATTCGGGACAATGAAAGCCCCGAGCAGGCCTTATATCGCGAATTGCATGAAGAGGTTGGTCTGCAGCCAGGAGATGTCCAGATAATCGGTAGTACCAAGGACTGGTTGAGATACCAGATCCCCAAACGCTATGTACGTCGTCATAGCAAACCAGTATGTATCGGTCAGAAACAGGTCTGGTTTCTGCTTCGTCTACTTACGAGTGATCAGCAGGTTCATTTTAATAACACCGAGCGTCCCGAGTTCGATGAATGGCGTTGGGTTGAATACTGGTTACCCGCAGATGAAGTTATACCATTTAAGCGTCGTGTATATCGACAGGCTCTTGAAGAACTGGAGCCACTATTACAGCCGGCTCTCAGCTGCGATTATGCTTAGTGTTTAAAAGCAGTAATCGATAAAACTCTTCACAAAGATTTTGTTTCGGTAACTGCTTGCAGTTTATCGACAGACAGTGTGTCTGTTAAAAATATTATTTTCAGGTAATTATTATTCATGCTCGACATATTGCGCCGTATTATTCAGGAAGTAAATTCAGCCCGAAATCTGGATCAGGCGCTGAATATTATTGTCCAACAGGTCAAGCAGGCGATGGCTGTTGATGTTTGTTCTGTCTATCTCAGTAATGATGTGCAACAACAACATGTATTAATGGCATCAGAGGGGTTGCGGGAAGAAGCGATTGGGAAAATCAGGCTGGCCTTTGATGAAGGTCTGGTGAGTCTGGTAGCCTCGCGTGCGGAGCCCGTAAATCTTGCCAATGCCCCCGAACATCCTCGTTATTACTACTTCCCTGAAACGGGGGAAGAAGAGTTCAGCAGTTTTCTCGGTGTGCCCATTATTCATCACCGCAAAGTGTTGGGTGTGCTCGTTGTGCAGACACGCAATGCCGAATGTTATCTTGAAGACAGCGTAACTTTTTTAATTACCATTGCCTCACAGCTTGCTGGGGCGATTGCGCATGCTGCCGCCAGTGGTGAAATCGATCGTATCCTGGCCAAGAAAGGATCGGGGACGGTTGATGATTCAAAACCGTTGCGAGGTCTACCGGGTGCGCCTGGCGTGGGTAAAGGAACCGCCGTTGTGGTCTATCCCATGGCAGATTTACTTGCCGTACCTGATCGTAAGATTGATGATATTGAGGCCGAAATTGAAATCTTTAACAAGGCCGTTGAGAAGGTCAGAAACGATATTACTGATCTTGCTTCACGTCTTGAGAAACGATTACCTGCTGAAGATAAGGCCCTGTTCGATGCCTATCTTATGATGCTTGATGGTGCGTCGCTTCCCGGTGAAACCATTGGTTATATTCGACGGGGTTACTGGGCACCTGCCGCACTTCGAGAAACGATCATGGAACACGTAAAGGTGTTTCGTGAAATGAATGATCCCTATCTGAGTGAGCGCGCTGATGATGTGTTTGATCTTGGTCGGCGTATTCTTGCACATATGCAATCAGAGAACATCAAGGTACAGGAATATCCACAGGATACTATTCTTGTTGGTGATGAGATCACGGCGACAATGCTTGCTGAAGTGCCGACTGAGTTTTTAAAAGGTGTTGTCTCAGTTCGAGGTTCACGCACATCACATGTTGCCATTCTATCGCGTGCGCTGGGTATTCCTGCAGTAATGGGTGCAACCGATTTACCTGTCGGGCGAGTGGATGGTTGCCCAATCATTGCTGATGGTTATAGCGGTAATGTGATTGTTTCACCTTCTAAGTCTGTTCTAAAAGAATATGATCGAATAATTGCTGAAGAAGCAGAACTTACTGCTGAATTAATGGAATTGCGTGATCAGCCTGCGCATACTTCAGATGGGGTTCATATTCCCTTATATGCAAACACGGGATTGTTATCCGATATCTCGCCTTCCTTACAAAGTGGGGCCGAAGGTATTGGGCTTTATCGTACTGAGTTCCCATTTATGATTCGCCAACGATTTCCCGGTGAAGATGAACAATATCAGATTTATCGTCAGGTCCTGGAAGCCTTTGCACCAAGACCGGTCTATCTCCGTACACTGGATGTCGGTGGCGATAAGGCATTACCTTACTTTCCAATTAATGAAGAAAACCCTTTCCTGGGCTGGCGTGGCATACGAATCACTCTTGACCATCCGGAAATCTTTCTTGTTCAGGCCAGAGCCATGATGCGCGCCAGTGTAGGGCTGAATAATTTACATATTCTATTACCCATGATTTCAAGCGTGGCGGAATTAACGGATTCAATCTTATTATTGCGACAGGCTCATGCAGAATTAGTAGAAGAAGGTATCGATGTTGTTGAACCAAAAATTGGTGTCATGATCGAGGTGCCTTCAGCTGTTTATCTGATCGACAGTCTGGCACGACGAGTCGACTTTTTCTCCATAGGCACCAATGACCTTACCCAGTATCTACTCGCTGTTGATCGTAATAATGCCAATGTGGCTGAGTTGTATGATTCCCTCCATCCTGCTGTAATTCGTGCTATCTTTCATGTTGTACTTGGTGCCAAGGCGCATAATATACCGGTGAGTGTCTGTGGTGAAATGGCCGGGGACCCGGCAGCAGCATTACTATTAATTGGGATGGGTGTGAATAGTTTGAGTATGAGTGCATCAAGCCTGACCCGAGTGAAATGGGTTATTCGCAATGTATCTAAAAAGCGTGCACTGGAATTACTGGATGAAGTGATGGAAATGGAAGATCCTCAGACAATCAGGCAATACCTCAATAGCCGCTTTGAAGTCGCGGGCATGGGTGGTCTGGTTCGCGCAGGTAAATAGGATAAGGAATATTATTATGTCTCAGTTAAAACAGGAAACATCATCCGTCGATCGGAAATTATTTCTGAAGGATATTGTTGATGAGTTACTTGCCGATGGACGTATTGATAATAAACAGGCTGAGCAATTTTTAATTCCTGCGCGAAGCTCTACACTTGAGATCCATCCATTGGTTGTCATTGCACAACAGGAATGGAAAGACAAAAAGCCGCCCAATAAAATACTTACCCTCGAAGCGCTGACGCTGTGGCTGGCGGATAAGGTGGGAATACCTTATTTACGCATCGATCCACTCAAGGTCGATGTTACGTCGATCACCAGTGTGATTTCATCGGCCTATGCGAGTCGACATAAAATTTTACCTATTAAAGTCACCCACGATACGGTTACGATTGCCACGGCAGAACCCTATGTCCGTTCCTGGGAAAATGAATTACGTCATGTTACCAATTTAAATATTGAACGCGTGATAGCCAACCCGGTTGATATCCCACGCTATCTAAATGAGTTTTACAGCGTTAGTCATTCGATAAAGCGTGCGACTAACGAGAACGAAGGTCAGCATATTCCCGGGGTTGTAAACATTGAACAACTGGTCGAATTGGGTAAGTCTGGCCGACTCGATACCAATGATGAAAGTGTTGTGCACATTGTTGACTGGCTGCTGCAATATGCCTTTGAGCAACGTGCCAGTGATATCCATATGGAGCCCCGCCGAGAGATGGGTAATATACGCTTTCGTATCGATGGTGCATTGCATCTGGTCTATGAAATGCCAACCCCCGTCATGGCGGTAGTCACCAGTCGAATCAAAGTACTAGGCCGAATGGATGTGGTGGAAAAACGTCGTCCACAGGATGGTCGCATAAAAACAAAAACACCGAATGGTCAGGAGATCGAATTACGTTTGTCCACCATGCCTACCGCATTTGGTGAGAAACTGGTGATGCGTATTTTTAATCCTGATGTGCTGGTGAAAGATTTTCCTGCGTTGGGTTTCGGCGAAAAAGATATTGCTGAATGGAACAATATGGTTTCTGTACCTCATGGTATTGTTCTGGTCACTGGGCCAACAGGTTCAGGCAAAACAACCACGCTTTATTCAACACTGCGTCAGCTGGCCAAGCCCGAAGTCAATGTCTGTACGGTTGAAGATCCAATCGAAATGGTGATGCCTGAATTTAATCAGATGCAGGTGCAACAAAACATTGGTCTTGATTTCGCATCGGGTATCCGTACTTTAATGCGTCAGGATCCAGATATTATTATGGTGGGTGAGATTCGAGATAGAGAAACGGCCAATATGGCCATTCAGGCAGCGTTAACCGGACATCTGGTTTTATCAACACTGCACACCAATGATGTCGCCGGTGCTATACCTAGACTACGCGAAATTGGCGTGCCTGCCTATCTTATCAATGCCACACTCATTGGCGTACTGGCACAACGACTGGTACGTACTTTATGTCCCCACTGTAAGCAACCCACCGAACTAGATCCAGATATCTGGAAAAAGATCACCCGTCCCTGGAAAATAAATGGCAAACATAGTTTCTATGCACCGGTCGGTTGTGATGAATGTCGACACACGGGCTTCATGGGCCGTGCTGGAATTTATGAACTCATGCCGATGACGACTGAATTACGTCACAATATCAAACCCGATAGTGATGCCAGTAGTATTCGCAAACAGGCCGTCAAAGAAGGCATGACTCAGTTACGAATCTCGGGGGCACGAAAAATAGCCATGGGGCAGACAACAATAGAAGAAGTAATGAAAGTAGTCCCGCCAGATGAAGAGTTATAATAAATTAATGCAGCACAACGGAATGCTGTTCAATCTGTGCTATTAACTCTTGTGAGTTAAATGGCTGCATCAGAAAATCATTTGCCCCCGCATCTAGCGCGCTCATCATTTTTTCCTTAATGAAATTATCAATCAGAATAAGAATGGGCACCATTTTCCATTCCTGATGATTTCGAATGCGCGAGATCATACGGTGATTGTTTTCAAAAGATACCTGATCGCCCAGAATGATCAACTTGGGACGCTTTTCACCCGCATCTAAGGCATCCTGCTTCATCGCTGGATTAATGTTTACTACTTCATACCCCTCACGGGACAGGAGATAGTCCAGCAAAAATGCCATGCGTTGGTCATCTTCAACCACAAGAATAGTTTCTTTACAGCCATCAGCTATTGCCATTTTAATACACCACAACAATTTAATAACAACAGCACAGTAAAATCTGTACTGCCCCAAAATGTCGGCAGAGCGAACAGGGCCTTTAGGTGAATATCTGCAAAATGTGACTAAAGTTTTTTTAAGTTGTTATTTTCTGATAGTTTGAGCACTGTTTTGTTCGCGTGCTGGGGTCAGAATTTGCTTACGCAAACAGCGCCAGCAGCTCGCCTGCATGGCCTCGCTTGTTGCCATTACAGCTGATAAAGCGGCGGACGGGAAATTTTTCGACATCGGTGGCGTTTCGATACACGGATAAGGTGAATCGCGTGTTGTGGTTGGAGATTAAAATCGGTATGCCACTGCGAATACTTTGTTCTGCCAGCTCCGCCAGCAACATTTGTTGCTCTTTAGTGAAACCACCCGAGCTGTAGGCAGTAAAGTTTGCTGATGCTGAGAGGGGATAGTAGGGTGGATCGCAGTAAATCACGTCACCGGGACGGGCCGTTGTAATTGTGTGATCAAAGCCAGCCACTCGAAACTCGGCCTGTTGTGACTTCGCATGGAAGCTCAGCATTTCTTTTGCGGGGAAATAGGGTTGCTTGTAGCGACCAAAGGGGACATTGAAGCCGCCTTTGCTGTTATAGCGGCATAGCCCATTGTAGCCATGGCGGTTCATGTATAAAAACAAGGCGGCTTTTTTGCGCAAATCCGATGTTTTATTAAATTCTTCACGGCGTTTGTAATAGAGTTCAGAGGTGTTGTGCTTGCCATTGAAGAAACGCTTACAATAATGGATAAAGTCAGTGCCTTCTGTTTGCAGATACTGGTACAGACTGATGAGATCGGCATTGCTGTCTGTGAGCAGATAGCGATCATAGTCAGTGTTTAAAAATACTGCACCTGAACCGACAAAGGGTTCAATCAGTCGTTTACCGTCAGGCAGGAGTCGCTGAATGCGATCCATGATGCGATATTTGTTGCCAGCCCATTTTAGAAAAGGTTTATTATTTATCATAAGCGTTGTTATATCTTTTTCATAAAGACTTTTGAGTTGCGTTGATAGTTATAAAGCGCCTGTTTTTCCATTGGCAGTTTCTTTATATCGATTTCATTAAAGCCACGTTCCTGAAACCAGTGTGCAGTCCGTGTTGTCAGGACAAAAATACTATTTATACCATCCTGTTTTGCCTGTTTTTCCAGATAGCTAAACAACATATCGGCCCGATTTTGTTTGCGATAATCAGGGTGCACCACCAGGCAGGCGAGTTCAGCCATTTTTTCTTTGACATAGGGATACAGTGCGGCGCAGGCGACAATCATGCCGTCACGTTCAACCACGGTGAAGTGATCAATTTCCATTTCTAACCTCTCGCGTGAACGCCGCACCAGTACACCCTCATCTTCCAGAGGTTCAATCAGTTCCAGCAGACCACCAACATCATCAATGGCCGCCTGGCGCGTATCTTCAAAACTTTCGGCAGTAATCAGTGTACCCAGACCATCACGGGTAAATAGTTCAAGCAGGATACTGCCATCAATATGCCGGTTGATCAGATGCGTACGCGGGACGCCACTGTGACAGACCTGTACAGCACTATGCAGACATTTCTGGATATCCTTGGCCTGCTCGGATAAGGACAGCTTTTCTATTTCTGCTAGAGTGAGCTCACGGATTAGTTGTTGGCCATCACTGACACCGTCGTTATCGACCAGATAAATCAGTTTGTCGGCCTGAAGTTGTATCGCTGCAGCTGTGGCAACATCTTCAGCCGTTAAGTTGAAAATTTCACCTGTGGGTGAGTAGCCCAGTGGCGAGAGTAACACGATCGCGCCTTCATCAAGATGAGTATGAATGGCTTCATCATCGATACGCCGAACCTCGCCGGTATGCTGGAAATCGATACCATCTAGAATACCGATCGGTTTCGCGATGACATAGTTACCCGAGGCGACGCGGATGTCGGCGCTATCCATTGGGGTGTTACTGACGCCCATCGACAGCAGCGCTTCAATTTCGACCCGCACACTGCCGGAGGCCTGTTTGACACATTTCAGCGCCTCATCATCGGTGATGCGAATATCATTGGCGTAATTGAGCTTGATGCCCTGTTCATTGAGGCGTTGCTCAATCTGCGGGCGGGCGCCATGTACCAGTACCAGACGCACGCCCAGACTATTGAGTAGGGCCAGATCATGCACCAGCGGGGCAAATTGGGCATCGGCCAGCATTTCGCCACCAAAGGCGATAACAAAGGTACGATCCCGGAACGCGTTAATATACGGCGAGGAATTCCGGAACCATTGTACGTAATTAGCTTTGTCGTTTGCGTCGATCAAGGCAATCTGTCTCATCCAAAAATAGAAAAATAGCTTATCACTGAATTAGTTATCGAGCGATCTTAAAGTACTATATTAGATGAAAACTGATCAGTGGAAAACCACACCAATGCCAAAATGTACCCGACTTTCGCTTTTTCGGCCGGATTTTGGCCATAAATGGTGTTGCGTGGCTTGAATGACGGGATAGGTGTAGCGGGTTTCGCCAACTTTACCCTTTTCGAGATTGCTGACAGTACCAACGACCGAGATCAGTCGGCCTGGTGCATAGCTGGCGGTTTCGAGATATCCGGCCTGGTGAATCAGGAAACGACCGAGTGGTTTGCGCTCTCTATCGGGCCAACCATCCTCATCCAGCGGGTAGGCAAGGATCTCCAGCCGGGTTTTGTTCTTCAGGTTCTTGCCATGCAGGATCGTCCCACCCCAGAGTACCGACTTGCCTTTATGTTGGACAGGTTTTGCCTTGACCTGATTGGGTGTCAGTTTTCGTTCGACACCAGTGAGATTAAAATCCGGCGTTGATGCGCAGGCAGTAATGAATAGACAAAGACCTGAGAGCATTAGCAACTGTTTTGACATCACTTTTCCTAACGATGGCTATGTGGGTGGTAGTACGGATACCATGGGTCGTGCCAGAACCAGGGATAAAAATCATCATCAATCTCCCGTTCTGGTGGCCAGAGATAATGACTTGTCACTTTTATAATAGGATAGTCATAGGCAAAATCATCTATTTTTTTTGTTTCAACTTTGTTGACTGTACCAACCACGGTAATGCTACGTTGTTTGGCGTAAATCGCTGGGTCGAGAAATTGAGGCACCACGGCGATAAATCGACCATTACTTTGATCGCCACCTGCGGGCTGACCAAATCGATTCAACATCTGAGAAAGAATGGTTAGGCGCGTTTCATTTTTATGATTTTTAATCGCGATAACGGTGCCACCCCAGCGAATTGTTTTTCCAAGAAACACCTGCGGCGCTTTTTGCACCTGCCTCGGCAGGATATTCTCTTTCGGAGTGGCGCGAATTTGTTCAGGGATATGCGTGGCACATGCGCCAAGCGCAGCAATAATAAAGAGAGCTGCAACATACTGAAAATATGAATGGAGTCTGTTCATGAGCATTACTCCTCCAGCCGTAATAAAAATTAAGTATCTACTCCAATACTTAACCTTTCCTGGCTGTTTGACAAGCAAACCGATCAATAAGTGCAAAATAAATCAATTAATTATTCAGGCAAAACTGGCTAATCATATCCTGCAAAAGCTTAACCGCAGGATTGAGCATACTCTGTTCGATGTATTCGTCGGGTTGATGGGCCTGCGCAATATGGCCGGGGCCAAGGATCATGGTGTCATGACCAAGCTGCTGTAAGAAAGGACCTTCTGTACTATAGGCCGCCGCGGCAGCCGAGTGGCCGGTGAGTTTTTCAGCTGCCCGGATAAGTGGGCTATCTATAGGCGTATCCATTGCGGGTGTGCCCGACATGAGGTGACTGATTTCATAGCTAAGTCCGGTGTTTTCAATTGTTGTTGCGATACGGTTCGAGAGCTTGTGTTGCAGCTCTTCGATATCCATGCCGGGGAGCGGACGTAGATCGATCTGTAATTCACACTGACCACAGATTCGATTTGGATTGTCACCACCATGGATGTGGCCCAGGTTTAGCGTTGGATAGGGGACGTCAAACAAAGGGTTAATATTGTTATTGGCGAGTTCCTGTTGCCATTCAATCAAGTTTCCCAGTACTTTATACATACCCACCAGTGCATTGTTGCCATAGTCTGGGTTACTTGAATGACCAGACTGGCCAGTAATTCGAATGCTTTCCATCATCATGCCTTTATGGGCACGAATGGGTACCAGTCCAGTGGGTTCGCCGACAACGGCATAACGTGCCCTGGGTCGACCAAGTTGTACCAGCTCTCGCGCGCCATCCATGGAGCTTTCTTCATCTGCCGTTGCCAGGATGATCAGTGGTTGTTTGAAATCATCAGCCTTAAAGGGGCGCGCCGCTTCAATCGCCAGCGCAAGAAAGCTTTTCATGTCGGCGGTGCCGAGACCATAAAAGCGATTTGAATCTTCCGTTAGTTTAAAGGGATCGTTTTGCCAGCGACCTTCATCATAGGGGACGGTATCGGTATGCCCGGCGAGTACCAGACCACCGGGGCCACTGCCGATGGTCGCAATAAGATTTGCTTTATGCGGATTGCTCTTTAGTGGAAGGATTTCGCACTGGAAGCCCTGGTCGCTCAGCCAGTTTGCAAGGAGTTCAATGACCTGCAGGTTTGATTGATCAAATTCGTGGTTGACACTACTAATTGATGGCGTGCTGATCAAACCTTGCAACATGGATAACAAGGGAGGCGCAGCAATAGCCATGATTATCTATTAGGAATATCAGGATATTCTTTAAAGACTACCGCCGCTCCAGCTGCTTTTCTTACGCCAGCCAAGTTTAGGTAAAACAATACCCAGTAATACACCCAGCAGCATCACGCCACCACCGGCGATAAACCAGTCGCGACCTTGCCGGTCTTTCAAAATCTGATTCTCCTGTCTTAACAGGTTTTGTTCATTAGCTAGAGTGACATTTTCTTCTTTGAGTTGTCTGTTTTCTTTATCAAGCAGGATAGGTTTTGCGGCGACCTGATTAATATGGCTCATGCGCTGCTGTAACTCTTTACTCTCTTTATCCAGTTTGGCACTGTTACGGCTTAATTTTGAGAATTCGGCTTTCAGGTTGGCGAGCTCTTCTTTAGTGGCATTGTTTTGTTCTTTAAGTTTGTCATACTTGCCCTGTAACCATGTCAGGCGATCCAGAGCAACGGGTTTGTCAACGAGATATTGCAATCGAACAAATCCCTGTAAGCCATCTTCAAGCTCAACATGGGCATAGCCTGTATCCGGGAACTCTTCCAGTAATTCCATTCTGGCTCCCGTTTTTAATGCCTTAAGTACTTTATGCTGACTGCCCTGACCTGAGCGTACAGTGATAGTGAGTTGATCACTGACATACCTTTTTGCCGCGATCGCATTGCCGCTTGCCATAGCCATAATTAGACAAAAGAAAATTGTGAAGTTTTTCACCGCAATACCCTGTTGTTATTCAAATTTTAATAATCGGAGAATCTGTCGTCATTCTAATCGTATTTGCAGTTGAGACTGCGTTACAGATCATGTTTTTAATTTTTAACCCATAAAGAGTAACACCTGATCGGCAAGTCTGCCACCAATGGAGGCTGCTTTTATTTTGTCTGGCAATTTTATGCTGCGGATTCTTTATTGCTGAGATCACCCGCTTTAAATATCACCATGTGTTCAGGAGCAAGACGAACTTTGACGGTGTCGCCCAGGGCATGATCGTGGTGACTTGGAAACAGGGTCAGCACTTCGGTGCCGTCGGATAGTTTCAGTGTGTACATGATCTCTGCACCCTTAAAGGCCTTGTGGATAACCTTACCACTTAAATGGCCTTGTTCATCAGCGACGAGATCGTCTGGGCGGAGTAATAGCTGAACAGGAGTCTGAAGTGGCCAGTCATAGGCGCGATCACCAACAATAATTCCAAGATTGGTCTCAACGGTATCTGGCGCTAAGAGTTTGCCATGTAGAAATACACCCTGGCCAATAAAATCAGCGACAAACAGATTGTCCGGAGAATGATAAAGATTGTATGCG
>JAOULB010000322.1 GCA_029882235.1 Gammaproteobacteria bacterium
CAAAACCTGAAAAATGATTAACATTATTTACATTGCCGTTGGAGGCGCACTCGGTGCGGTCATGCGTTATCTGGTCTCAACGGGGATACACTCTATATTAGGTAGGGGGTTTCCATACGGTACCCTGACCGTCAATGTGCTCGGCTCCTTTCTGATGGGGTACTTGTTTATTTTCCTGATTGAGCGTAGCAGTCTGGGGCCTGAATGGCGCGCGCTGATTCTTATTGGATTTCTGGGGGCTTTCACCACGTTTTCGACTTTTTCCATGGAGACACTAAACTTACTAGAAAGTGGCGCAATAGCCCGCGCCTTTGCCAATATTCTGGTAAGTGTTTTAACCTGTATACTGGCGACCTGGCTGGGCGTAATTTTGGGACGACAATAATGAATACAACAACAGTAACCATGGTTCGAATTTATCTCACCGAAGGTGAAGGTCAGTTAAACAGCCTGTTAAAACGATTGCATGATTGGGAAAAAATCCGAGGTGTGACCGTGTTTCGTGGTATCTCCGGTTATGGCGAAACGGGGATTTTTCACGGTAACAATGTACTGGATCTGACCTTGAACATGCCCATTGTGATCGAGTTCTTTGATGATCCCACCAAGGTTGAGAATATCCTGGAACACCTCAACACGTTTATTAGCCCTGGACACATTGTGACCTGGCAGGCCGAGGTCAACCAATAGCCGGCTTTGCCATTATCATCTCTGCTTATCTTGTTTGGCCGCTCAGCAGAAAAATCGGTTCAAAAGGTATAGCGACATCATGTAGACTGCGCATTATGGCTATTATTTTGTCCTGTTCAGAACGAACACGCCGTTCACGCACAGACACCATCCAAATATATATAGAAAGGTAGTTCATGTTAGATCCACGTTTAATCCGAAACGAACTGGCCACCGTGGTCAAGGCATTGGCCGCACGCGGCTTTCAACTCGATGAGGGGCATCTGCAAACGCTGGAAGAGCAGCGTAAGGCTATCCAGGCCCGCACGCAGGAATTACAGGCCGAGCGTAACAGCAAATCAAAAAATATCGGAAAGGCCAAGGCCCAGGGCGAAGACATCCAGCCTATGCTGGATGAGGTGGCCGATCTTGGCGACAAGTTAAAGGCCGCAGAAGCAGAGTTAAATGCCCTGCAGGATGAGCTGAATAATATTCTGATGGGTATCCCGAATCTGCCGCATGAATCCGTCCCGGCGGGCAAAAATGAACAGGATAACCAGGAACTACGTCGCTGGGGTGAACCGCGTTCCTTTGATTTTGAAGTAAAAGACCATGTTGACCTTGGTGAACAACTGGGCCAGATGGATTTTGAAACGGCGGCCAAGATCACCGGCTCACGCTTTGTCGTCATGAACAGCGGTCTGGCCAGAATGCACCGAGCCCTGATCCAGTTTATGCTTGACCTGCACAGTAATGAACATGGCTATACCGAAACCTATGTACCGTATGTGGTCAATGCGGACAGCCTGCGTGGTACCGGCCAGCTGCCCAAGTTTGAAGAAGATCTGTTTAAACTCAATGCCGAACAGGAATATTACCTGATTCCTACCGCAGAAGTGCCCGTGACCAATATCGTACGCGATACCATCATTGACGCGAGCTATCTGCCTCGAAAATTTGTTTGTCACACCCCGTGCTTCAGGAGTGAGGCCGGGTCTTATGGTCGTGATACCCGTGGCATGATTCGGCAACACCAGTTTGAAAAGGTTGAACTGGTACAGGTTGTAAAAGCGGAAGACTCTTATAATGCCCTGGAGCAACTGACGGCCAACGCCGAAGAAGTTCTCAAACGTCTGCAATTACCGTATCGCGTCATGGCGCTTTGTGCCGGTGACATGGGCTTCTCTGCCGCCAAGACCTATGACCTTGAAGTCTGGATACCCTCGCAGAATACCTACCGTGAAATTTCATCCTGTAGTAACTTTGAAGCCTTTCAGGCCCGTCGCATGCAGGCCCGCTGGCGTAATCCAGAAACCGGCAAGCCGGAACTGGCTCATACCTTAAATGGTTCCGGCCTGGCAGTGGGGCGTACGTTGGTCGCGATTATGGAAAATTACCAGAATAAGGACGGATCAATCACAGTGCCGACTGTGTTGCAAAACTATATGGGTGGTATGGAAATAATCAATATTTAGTATAAGCTGGATCAAATAAGCACAACCAGATTTCATGTTTCCTGGGGACTTGTAACGATCTATTCAGGACTAAGATGGCGGGGAACCTCAGTGAATTTATGCAGTTCCTATTAGCGTTGGTTTTTTTAGAGGGTTCCCTTACCGGGCTGGGCATGAAAATAAAAAATATGATTAAGTATCTATTTGTTCTGTGTGCACTGCTGATACCTCATGCCACGTATGCCGCTACAGCGGATGATGAAGTAAAAAGCACTGTAACAAAGATATATAAGCTTGGCAGTCAATTTGAAGAGCTGGTTGCGCGCGAAAAAGAAGATGAAGTTGTCAGGGGTCGTCTAAAAACGATCATCAAGGGCATTGCGACCGGTGATTTCTTAAATCGATGGATGGAATTTATTGACCAGACTTCGACAAGCTCATCTTTTTATAGAACCGTTTTTGAGTCGATGACACCGACGAATAGCTTAAAAATCCTGTCTACCGATATAAATAATGCAAGCGCAGTGGCAACGGCAAAACTGGAAGTCACTGAATTGTATGCGCCATCAGTGGATATGGTTAGCCTGGATGAGCTGTTTGCAAAATACAAGATCACCAATCTGAAAGTCATCGATGTGGTTAATATGTTGCCCACAACACCCTTAGCAGAGCTTGTTGAATATAAAATCAATTCAAGTCGAGAAGATATGCTTCACTTGAAAAATATAGATGGTAAGTGGAAGATTGAAAAAATTGATCAAAAAATAATGTCCTCCACCATGGACGTGATTTTACCCAAGGCCAGTAAATAAACCGCAGTACAAATAATTTTTAATTAAATCCTGCCCTGTAATGTACCCTTTCAATAAATAACATCGATTCGTATTGCTGGATTTGATGTAAGCTGGAATCATAGTTAATGACGAATCAAAATAATATCAGTCGAACCTTAAAAGAAAAATTTAGATTCTGGTTTATTCCATTTTTTATTGCAAATTTTCAGCGGGTCTATGGCCTT
>JAOULB010000323.1 GCA_029882235.1 Gammaproteobacteria bacterium
CGGAAAACCCCGCCAGCACTAAGATTTAAGCCAGATAAACACCCCAAGGAGACACAACATGAACATCGCAATTATTCGCCTGCCATTGCTGGCCAAAAAATCGTTAAACCACGTTCCGACTACCCCACGTGGCCGGGCTCTGTTCACTACGGACTGGTTTTTAAATGGTCGGCCAGTGCTGCGCAATCACGACAATACCTGTCTGTCGCTGACAGATGGACAGGCCTGTTAATACCAACAAGTTTTAATTAAAAAAAATAAAGGAGTTTTACCATGTCTAATAATATTGAAATAACGGCAAATAATGAATTGCCATTTGAAGCGGGTAATCTGTTTAAACGTATCAGTGTACTGAGCTATGGTCTGCTGGCCTATACACTTGGCTGTGCAGGTCTGTTTTGGCTTATTTTGGGTTTTGCAGGAATTGCTCCGATTGGATTGAGTGAATTCAAAGCAGAATCAATTTCGACCGCGATTTTGTTAAACATAGGTTTGATCGTCCTATTTGCGGTGCAGCATACGGTGATGGCGCGACCTGCCTTTAAAAAACAGCTGACACGTTTCATCCCGCAGGCGGCTGAGCGTTCTACATATATGATGATGTCAGGAGTGGTCAGCATTATTGCAGCTTATTACTGGCAGGTTTTGCCCGGTACAGTGTGGACTGTTGAAAATACGACTGCACAGATCGTGCTCTGGGCAATTCATGGCGCGGCCTGGACTTATCTGTTACTGGCCACCTTTGTGACTAATCACTTTGAACTCATGGGACTGCGTCAGGTTTATCTCTATTTTAAAAATCGTCCTTATACGGCCTTACCTTTTACACGTAAGTATATGTATCGCTACAGCCGTCACCCCATGATGCTCGGTTTTCTGGTTGGCATGTGGTCAGTACCGATGATGAGTGTGACTCACCTTGTCATGGCTGTACTGTTTACCGCTTATATCTTCATCGGTATCGCCTTTGAAGAGCATGACCTGAAGAAAGTGTTTGGTAATACCTATCGTAGATATAAGAAGGATATTGCCGCTTTTATACCTGGCATTTATTAAAAATGACTGGCCTGACTTAGAGTCAGGCCAGTTAGTCTTTTATCCGCCGAACAAAAATTAGATTTCTGTTTTTATTAAGCTAGCTGTTAATACGTCACTTTCTTTTTCATTAATCTGCTTTCACAATAAATACTGTCCTGATAGTTTTTTCTTGTTAATGCGACGGCAGTAATGACGACATGATTAGCGACATGATCCCAGTTAATGCTGCGACTATATTCCGTACCTTCGTGTTGAAAGTAATGATGGATGCTTGAAATTTTCCCGTTGCCTCGACTTTTCACAAACAGCTTTTTGGCATTGTTGATAATCTTTTTACATTGTGATCGCGAGGCCTTTTTGACTGGCATACTGACTTTTATTTCAATCAGCCCTTTGCGTGCATTATAAGTCGCACCCATAGTCGCCTCTTTTAAGCCCGGCTGATTTTGCCGGCTGAGACTGGAGTTTAATTTAATAATACCCAGGTCCATCATGGTGACGGGTTCTTTTGCGATGATCTTTAATGGGTTGGATTTTTTCGCATGCAACGGAAATGAAATCAGCAATAATAGAAAGATATATATAGGGTAAATCCTCATTTTTACACCTTGTAATTAAATTAGTCCCAATGCTAATCTGATTCTTCCAAATGGTACAAGCTGAGCACAATTTATATAGAGTATAGCCGGTAAAAAGCGAATGAAGCAGTGTATTTATTTTCTTCTATTTTTTCAGTGCGGACTTGCATATGCGCAAGTCTACCAGTGCGTTAATAGCGAGGGAGACACAATCTTCACGGATCAGAAATGCGCCAATGGTAAGGCGGTGACGCCTAAGACAGGCCAGGCAATTAATGTCATTCCCTTCACTGAACGCGTCAAGCTTGAAGAAAATAACAGCATGAAAGTTATTTACCGAGGCAAGACAGCTGGCAGCACCAGTCGTTTTTTACGCGTTTCAATCCACGAAGAAACAGACTCGTATATGATATTTTTTGTAGAAGGATATTATAACGGCCCATCGAATGGTCGCGCCGAATTCAGAGTCACGCCTAACATCCATTGGAGTGCGCGTTCATTTAGCACATCAGAAAAAGGTAGGAGCAGTGGTTATGCACGTGTTGCTCTGGGTTCTAAAGAAAATGACAAGGCCGTTTCAGATATCATCACTCTACAGCTCTGGTATTACAGTCCACAAAATAAGGCCTCTGTTGTTGAGACAAAAGTGATTCCTTACAAAAAGACCTGGACTAAAAAAGACAAATAAAAGCAGCTGGCTCCTGTTCGGTATTTAGTTCAATCAGATTTAACATTTTAAAAAATATCTTTAATTAAAGCCTCGATGGCGCTTAGCGTTCCATGTTGACATGCTGGCCGGCAACTAATACGTAAGGCGCTGTTATTTAAGTTTCGGGGGTTTCTTCTGAGCTTCCTTCCGTGGCTTCTTCTATTTGAATTTCTTTTGAAATATTTATACCTGTGTCGTGCATTGCACTTGAGACGATATTATCACTCGTCGCTTTTAATTTACTTGAAAGACTTTTCAAGATGCGCAAAGCAAGATCGGGGGTATTGATGACTGCAGTAAGAAACTTTTCACCTGTATATGCAAGAGCTACAGCATCTTTTGATATGCGTACAGAAGAGCTGCGAGGTTCATCAAGAAAGATACTCATCTCACCAAGTATCGTACCGCCTTCGCTTAGTTTGGCAACGACCTGATTTACACCCTCTTTATCTTTCTTTAGAACCTCAACCTCTCCAGATAGAAGTATAAAGACAGTCTTGTCACTATGGCCCTCACGAATAATATATTGATCCTTGAGAAAGTTCTTTTTTGCGCCCTGGCTAAACAGCATTTGGGCTGTTTTTGAAATGACAACTTTTTCTCCTGCCGAATTTCGTGTGATTTTCTCAGTAAGGAATGGTTTTACATCTTCCTTTACCTGATTCGCCTTAGTCACAGATGCTTCAGACATACTAAACCTCTTATATTATTAGACGTCGTACATGAAAATTACTTTGCAGGTTTAACGCTAAGACCAGAGAACAGTGCGACTACTTAATTTCGATGCAACTGTTTGCATCAATACAAACA
>JAOULB010000324.1 GCA_029882235.1 Gammaproteobacteria bacterium
ATTGCAGGTCGGGCATTTAACAATGGTGGTCATAAGGAACAGTAACTCATATGGAAATTAATATCACTCTGGGTTTGAATGGGGCGTTCACTATCCTGCTGCTCAAGAAAACGTACACTGACTCGATGCTTGCCACCACTGACTTCAGCATAGCTAGAAACGGACTGTGGCACAAAAACACGAATTAGCTGAATGTTACGATTAGTATCCAGTGCTTTCTGGAAAAATCCCTGTTCAGCCTGCGCGGGTTCTGCATCGGCGCTATCGCGAATTAGCTGTAAAAGTAAACCAACAGGTTTACGAATCACGTCTAAATCTTTATACCAGTTTTCGAGTGCTGCAATACGTTCTTCTGCTGGGCGTTGTAGCCAGAAATGATAGAGAGGTAGATCAAAATGACTGGTGCCTGCAGCAACGGTTTTTCTTTGCAGAATACTGCTGATTAAATGATGCTCATTGATTGAATGAGCCACACTGCCATTCACGGTGAAAAGTTTATCCTGGCTGTTTTCCAGTTCGCCAAGAATAAGATTAAGTTGTTCAGTATTAACAGCTGCAACATCCTGTAAACGAGCCAGGGTGCCCTGTAGTTTTTCCAGATATTTTAATAATTCAGTTTTAATATCAGAGCGCGAAAGGATTTCAAGTATATTGGTCAGCGTGTCAATACTGGCACGGCTATCCCAGTCTGATTCACCGTACAAGGTATAAGAAGCCTGCTGAAATAGGTGTTCGAGACGGAGAAATAACCGTACTCGCTCATTCAGTGGCTGTTCATAGGTGATAATGTTTTCTTCCATACCCTGAGGTCCTTGCAATATATCGCGATTTTATCCTGTAATGAAAACAAGGACAATGAAGGATTATGCAAATTGGTAAATCAGGGCTTAGTCCTGGCGATATCGAGGTATGTTTGATGAAGCTTGTCGACCTGTTCTTGCAGGTACGCTTGGTCGGATGTGTTATCAATAATATCATCGGCCTGACTGACGCGTGTAGCGCGATCAATCTGGTTGTGAATAATACTCTTCACCTGTTCAGCATTACATAGATCACGTTTTACGGTGCGTTCGATCTGGTGTTCTTCACTGCTATCAACGACAAGAATACGTTGCACAAGATCCTGTTGATTGGTTTCAAGCAGCAGTGGGATTGCAATGATGCAATAGGGTGATTCAACGGCTTTTATCTGTTGTTGTACTTCTTGTCGAATACGTGGGTGTAAGATCTGTTCCAGTTGGTGACGTGCTGAAGATTTGGCAAAGATAAGTTCGCGTAGTGTTTTGCGATCCAGCTGGCCATCGTCGAGCAGAACAGATTTGCCAAAGAGAGCAACAATTTTCTCAAGAGCCGGCTGTCCAGGTTCGACCAGTTGATGGGCAATGACATCCATATCGATAACGGGTACACCTTTCTCGATGAACATGTTAGCAACAGTACTCTTGCCGCTACCAATTCCGCCAGTGAGCCCGATGCAAAGAGTCATATGCTGGATAAGTTTATAAACCTGCCCAGCGTAGATAGGCTTGATTGATTTCTGCGCCCCACATCATGGCAATCCAGCCTGCTATGGCAAGGTAAGGTCCAAACGGGATAGGTTTGTTGCGGTCATGCTGTTTAAGGATGATTAGCATGATGCCAATGACCGCACCTGCGATTGAGGATAAAAATATAATTGCCGGTAGTTGTTGCCAGCCAAACCAGGCCCCAAACATGGCCAGCAATTTAAAATCACCATAACCCATGCCTTCTTTGCCGATAATGGCTTTAAATAATTTATACACAGACCAGAGAATCAAATATCCGGCAACTGCACCAATAACGGCAGACTCAAGATCGGTAAACAGGCCAAATAGACTCGCAAGCAAGCCAAGCCATAAAAGTGGCAGTGTTATATTATCGGGCAGGTATTGATGGTCATAATCAATAAAACTAAGACTGATTAATGCCCAGCTCATTAATATGGCCAGGGCAGTTTGTATTGTGAAGCCAAACTTCCAGGCAACAGCAACAGCCAGTATTGCACTCAGAATTTCTACAACGGGATAGCGAATTGATATCCTGCTCGAGCATTCACTACACTTTCCGCGTAGAAAGAGATAACTAATGACAGGTATATTTTCCAGCGCCGTGATTTGATGCCCGCAATGAGGGCAGCGGGAGCGTGGCGTGATTAAGCCAAAGTGTTCATCTTCAGAATTAGTATTTGGAGTTGCTGATTTATTATCTTCTTCGGCAAGAAACAGCAGACAGTCATTGCGCCATTGTTTTTTCAATACAATGGGTAGTCGATGGATGACAACATTTAAAAAGCTACCGACGAGCAGTCCTAGTATTGTGACCGCAATCAGAAATAAAGAGGTGTTTTCTGAGAAAAGTGTGATGAGTTCCATCAAGCGAAATTAATGGCCGCCACCAACAACCTGCCCCATCTGGAAGATAGGCAAGTACATGGCTACAACCAGACCGCCGACCAGACTGCCAAGGATAACCATAATAAAGGGTTCCAGCAGGCTACTCATACCTTCAACGGCATTGTCGACTTCTTCTTCATAAAAGTCGGCAACCTTACCAAGCATTGTGTCGATAGAACCGGCTTCTTCACCAATGGCCGTCATTTGTACCACCATATTCGGGAACAGGCGCGTCTGACGCATGGCGACATTAAGTTGAGTACCAGTTGCCACTTCATCTCGCATTTTTAGAACAGCGCTGCCAAAGACAACATTACCCACTGCCCCAGCAACTGACTCCATTGCCTCAACCAGTGGCACACCCGCAGAAAACATGGTTGATAAAGTTCTAGCATAACGAGCAATCGCTGCTTTGGTCATGATAGGACCGATAATAGGCAGCTTTAATAACGAACGATCAAGAAAATGTTTAAATTTAGTCGAGCGTTTTTTTGCCTGGAGAATACCGTAAATCGTTCCTCCTATGCTACCAAAAATAGCCCACCACCATGCTTGGAAGAATTCAGACAGTGTAATAACAAATTTTGTGACGGCAGGTAGGTCTGCACCAAAGCCTTTAAATAGAGATGCAAATTCTGGAATAACGAAAATCATCATGATGACCATTATTAGAAAGGCAACTACCATAACTGCAGTTGGGTAAAACAT
>JAOULB010000325.1 GCA_029882235.1 Gammaproteobacteria bacterium
TCACATTACCACCACCAACGGCCACATTATTCCAGCGCGGCACATCCATATCGGTAATGACCCAGAGGCGTTGATGATCGGCTGATGGTGCATTCGACCATGCACGATTACTACCGGCTGATGGTCTAACAATGACGGCACCGAATAAACCTAATGCCTGATTAACACCATTCGACAAGGTATCGCTGTACATGAATACCCCTGAACGGTTTGCATTCAAGGTGTAAGTCCGACGACTCCCTGGTGCGATTGCTGTGGTATCCGAGCTCATGCCCTGGACAACAAAGTTATGATTACGATTGTGATTATTAATCACTTCTACTGTAACCGTCTGGCCTTCTACCATTTCGATGATGGGCCCGGGGACTCGACCAGCACCACCGGCTACATCGGTATAGCCCCAGACGGGCAGTGATGTTGCCCCATTGCCACTATCCGGGCTGGCCGTAATATCAACCTGACCTGAGGAAACATAAAAAGTGTAATCTGCATTCGTTGCTTCAGGTGCTGGCTCAGTTGCACCACCAGTGCTTCCACCCGTCTCATCCGCTGGTGGTTCAACGACTGGCTCAGAAACACTACCACCAACATTTACACTAACATTGGCTGGATCAAGATCAATCTCTGCACGTGTGTTGATTAGATTAAACGACCCACTAGAATTTGCCGAAACCTTAATGGTTGCAGAAAAAGAGCCACGCGCATTAGTTTCTACTTTGACACGCATTTTTTCGTAATCAACTTCAAACTTATTCAGGTTAGACGAACTACCTTTTGATACCGTTAGACCTGCAGGTATATCCCACCGAAACTGAAATTGATCCCTGCCATCATCATTGCCACTAATGGTGAAACTACCGGTTTCGCCGGTAGCAAGATTAATTGTATTACTTGATAAATTTGCCGATAGTGCCCATGCCGATGTACTCGTCAAGGCATAGAGCAATAACAACAAAAAGCCAGAATGCGGAAACCGCATGGCCTTTATATAGGTAGTCATACTTGTCGAACCTCCTGCTGTGGTTTTTACAAAGCACGGTTCTGGACTAATGGAAGGGAAGTCTGTGCATCAGAACTGTGCAGGCTCATTTAGAATACGAGCAGAACCACGCAAGTGCTTGTGACAAATGTCACACACAACCTGACAAATTTAGTAGGTATTTACAGTGTTATTCAGGGATTTAGAGCAGAATTGCTCATTTTTTATACAATAATCTGAATACTACCCCGACCAAGGTTGATACAACCCTGACGTTCCAGCCCCTTGAGTATGCGACTAATCACTTCGCGCGAGGAACCCAGCTCACGGGCCAGTTCCTGGTGGGTGATATGGATGGTATCGATACCCGAGTCGCGCGACATTCGACTCAACAGGCAGACCAGGCGCGTATCCAGACTCTCAAAAATCGTATGCTCCATTAACTCAAGCACATCGTGGTATCGATCAGTCAGGTTTACCAGTACATATTCGCGAAATGCAGACGATATCGCCATAGCATTTAGAAATTGCTCACGAGATAAAATCAGCGCCTGTACTTCACTTTCAGTATTTGCAAACGCGCCAAAACAACGTCTGCGCAACAGGCCATTAATGCTTAACACACAAAGTTGGCCAGCCTCGATTCTATACAGCGTCACCTCACGATCGTCCGGGGTTTGCTGGTAAATACGCACACTTCCTTTCAATACCAGAATGAATTGTTCACAAGCAGAATTAGGCTCAAGTAAAGGCGTATCTTTAGGTAACTCGGCAATATTGCCTGCATTGACTAGCGCCTGCCAGTCATAGTTTGACTCATCAACTAATTCCGAAAAGTCACTCTGCAGGCTCTGCTGAAGTATTTCAAAGTTGGAAAATGTAGTACGAAGGCTTTCTTCTTTGGTTTGTGCTGTCTCTGCCATAGCTATGGTCAACCTCTTGCAATAATAAGCCCACTCCGGGCGATTCTTTTATCCATGCAATGACATTACTTTTGACATAATTCTGCCGCAATATCTACTCTTAATTGTAGCCAGAATTATGATTTTGTGAATATAGTTAGTGAAAAAACGAGTACAGAAGAAAAAACATTAAGCGATGGTAAGCAATATAGGCTGACCTTTGGTAATCACCATAGTGTGTTCATATTGTGCAGAAAGATTATCGGCTGATCCTGCAAGTGTCCAGCCATCCTCTTTTTCTGTCACCATTCTGCTTTTGGTCGACAAAAAAGGTTCAATAGTGATGACCTGTCCATGATGTAATATCCTATGATCGTTTGGTGCAAAATAACCGGGAATCTCTTTTGGTTCTTCATGCAAACTGCGACCAACACCATGGCTACAAAGATTTTTTATTATCTTAAAATTCTTCTGTTTAGCAACTTTCTGGATGGCCTTGCCAATTCGATTCAGCGCCTGTCCTGCTTTGGCTTCATTTGTAGCCTGAGTAAGTGCTAACTTCGTGGCATGACAGAGTCTGTTTTTTAACGGTGACGAAGGAGGCATAACAAAGGTTCCACCAGTATCCGCAAAATAACCATTACGCTCAGCAGAAACATCAATGTTGATCACATCACCCGCATTAATGACACGAGCACCGGGAATGCCATGTGCAGCTTCCTCATTAATGCTAATGCAGGTATAACCCGGGAAATTATAGCTAAGCTTTGGGGCGGATTGAGCACCATATTTTTCCAGTAAGGCTCTACCAATCTGATCCAGTTCGAAAGTCGTCATACCTGGCTCAGCACGCAGCATCATTTCCTGAAGTATCTGCGCAACTATACGGCCGATAATTTGTAATTGCTGAAGATCGTCATCGGTTTCGATAGTCATGACAGAGGCCCGCTGTAATTTTAATGATATGTTCTCGTATTATAGCCCGCAATATTAGTCCAACGCTAAATTTATCGGCGCACTAATCAAAGTTGTTATCAGTCACTTTATGGCAACCACGACCACCGCCACTGCAATCTCGGTTTTGTTCAACCGTGCCTCCAGTACCTCCACGATGTTCATCGACGGGTTCAAACTGGCTGGCATGACAGGCTGCGCAATCAGGCGCATACCGATCACTTGCAGGTGGATAAACGAATGGACTCACAACAACAGGGCCATGGCAGGCACTACACGTCGGT
>JAOULB010000326.1 GCA_029882235.1 Gammaproteobacteria bacterium
ACCACCCTGGAAATCGGCGGGCGATTCCTGGCTTTTGAGATTGAATGGCGACCAACCTTCAAACGCGCCCATAATAAACTCTTCAATGCCATTATGGCCCGTGCACGTCGGCGAGTACATGGTGGACTGTTACATAGCTCTGATATGCGATCCATTATTCGCTATCTACAGGATACGGGCATAATCTGGTTTGCCCCAGATCAGGATTTTGGACGACGTGGTTCTGTTTTTGCGCCTTTTATGGGTGTAGCCACATCAACATTGACGATGACCTCCAGACTGGCAAAAAAATCAGATGCCCTTGTTTTGCCGATGTATTCTGAACGCCTGCCAGGTAAAGAAGGTTATCTTGTTAGAATTGGCAAGGCACTGGACATCCCATCTAATGATGAAGTTAAAGATGCAACAGCCGTCAATAAAGCGATTGAAGAACAGGTTCGTCGCACACCTGCGCAATACCTGTGGGGCCACCGGCGTTTTAAGACACGGCCTTATGGTGAACAAAAAATCTATCAACCGAAAAAACAATCTGCTTTAAGACGATATGATCTTTTACTGCCTTTAATCAGCATTCTATTTATTTTTCATACAGTATGGATGTCGATTCGCTGTCGTGATTTTGCGTATCTAACACAAAGACTTGGCATATCCATGCCAAAACAAAAACCGGGTGGACTCTGGTTTCATGCCGCATCGGTAGGCGAAGTGAATGCGGTGATGCCCTTGATCATTGCGCTAAATAATAAATATCCACAGTTACCTATAACTCTCACCTCTGCGACACCTACTGGCGGAGAAATGGCTCGCAAAAAACTTCCTGCAAACTGTGTGCAACATTTTCTTCCTGTTGACTGGGCCTGGGCGGTAAATCGTCTTATCAACAGTCTTGATGTCAGCAATCTGGTTATTATGGAAACAGAATTGTGGCCAAAATTATTCTGGGCCAACTATAAAAGAAATGTTGATATCATTATTATCAACGGACGACTATCAAAACGTTCGCAACCTAAATCAAAATTCATAAAACTCAACTATATGATCATGATGCAGCAAACACGTTTTGTGCTTGCACGCAGCAGTCAGGATGCAGAACGTTTTATTGAAGCAGGCATTGAGAGTGAACTGGTCAAGGTAATGGGCAATATCAAATACGCCCCAAAAGCATTAACCGCAGGCCAGAATATTAATATTGATCGCCCTTATGTTTTACTGGCCTCGAGTAGAGACAATGAAGAACGACAAATTCTGGAAGCCTTCAACAAGGCCAATCAGAAAAATATATTACTGGTGATTGTGCCACGCCATCCAAAAAGGCTTGACACAATTTTGAAACAAATTGAACCGCTTGTGAACACGATTGCGGTCCGTAGCAAAAACGAGCCAGTTGACAAGCAAACGCAAGTTTACATTGCTGATACCTTTGGTGAACTACCGGCATTCATTGCTGGCAGTGAATTCGTCATCATGGGGGGCTCGTTTGCACCCTTTGGCGGGCAAAACATTATTGAGGTCGGACAACAATCAAAGGCTGTTATATTTGGCCCACATATGGATAACTTTGCTGATGAAGCAAAATTATTTATTGAACATGATGCGGGTATTCAGGTTCAGAACCTTAAACAGCTGACACAACAACTTGAAGAATTATTCAAAAAGCCAGACCGTTGTCAGGAGCTAGGGGCAAACGGAAAAAATTTACTGCAGGGATACTCACACATCATTGACGATTATATGACTGAACTGGAAACCTTATTGCCGCGCACTTTTGATTAAGAGAGTTTCGCACAATTTTTACTTAATACCCGCCAGTCACTTTCCTTAAAATAAAACTTACCATTATAAAACTTGTCCAGCTTAAGTAAGGAGCGGATAAGTCTGTCGAGATTTTTCTTTTCCCAGGTACCGCGTGGGCGAACTTCTCCACGGTCAAAATCAATCAGATAAACCCTGTCCTTACTATCTAAAAGAATATTATGTGCATTCAGGTCGGCGTGATAAATCCCGGCCTGATGAAAACGTCCAATCGTCTGACCTATTCGACGCCATGCGGACAAATCTAAAAAACCCTGGGTTAATCGTTGCGCCAGGCTCTGGGTATTTGGGATTTTGAAGCTCAGGATATCAGCTCGATAAATAAGCCGGTCTCGCTCCACCATGGCCGCAATCGGCTGCGGCACAGGTAAGCTAAGCTGGAACATGTGCGACAATAAATTCCATTCTTGCCATGGCCGTGTCTTCTCGAGTCCGGTCCAGAGATAGCGATCCTCGAGTAGGCTAGCGACAAGCCCGCCACGGCGATAGTGACGCAAGACCCATTCCTTTCTACCCTGATTAATAAACCAGGTTGTACCACGCCCCGTGGCCTGGCCAGAGATAGCATTTCTGTTTTGCCAAAAATCTGACGAAAACCAGTCCGGGGTAACCATGCTGGCTACATCGGCATCATAAATAATGTGGTACTTGCTGTTTTGTTTGATAGATGGTTTCATAACGTTATGTTACTACCTTTAGCAGCCCCACCAAAATCTTTATGTCTGTTAAGACTATCTGCTGTCGGCGATATCACCCATACCATGCCGATAGTACATACTTTACGAAAATACTGGCCTGAAACACAAATCACATGGGTCATTGGCAAAACAGAACACTCACTGGTCTACGACATTCCGGATATCGAATTTATCACTTTTGATAAATCAAAAAAATGGCGCGCCTATCTCGAATATAAAAAGCAAATACGTGGTAGACAATTTGATGTTCTGCTACATATGCAAATGTCCCTACGATCCAGCATGTTAAACCTGCTGACTCCGGCAACAATCAAGCTTGGTTTTGATAAACAACGCGCCAAAGATATGCAATGGCTATTCACCAATGCAAAAATTGCCTACAAGCATGAACAACATGTCATAGATAGTTTTTTTGGCTTCACCGAGGCACTGGGCATTCCCGAACATGAATATAGTTGGGATATCCCTGTTCCCCCAGAAGCCCAGGAATTTGCACAGCAACACATGAGTGGTAAACCAGCTTTGGTCATCAGCCCATGCTCAAGTATGGACTATCGCAACTGGAATGTTGCTGGCTATGCAGCGCTGGCTGACTATGCTG
>JAOULB010000327.1 GCA_029882235.1 Gammaproteobacteria bacterium
ACCGTGCCACCACTGGCCTCTTCCAGTAGACCCGGCTTGGCCTTGACCGCCCCGGTAAAGGCACCCTTTTCATGCCCAAACAGTTCACTTTCGAGCAGGGTATCGGTCAGAGCACCACAGTCAATCACGATGAAAGGCTTGTCGGCATACTGGCCCTGATAATGGATCGCACGTGCCGCCAGCTCCTTACCGGTGCCTGACTCGCCTTCAATAATCACGTTACAGCGAATGTCTGCCACCTTGTCGATAATGGCGTAGATTTTGTGCATGGCCTCGGAGTGACCGACCATGCCATAACGTTGTTGCTCATCGGTCAGCTGGCGGCGTAATAAACGATTTTCGCGTAATAACTCGCCACGCTCTAGGGTACGTTCAATCTGCACACGCAGCTCATCCATGTCGAAGGGCTTCTTAATGAAATCGCTGGCACCCAGTCGAAGGGCTTCAATGGCATTATCGATTTCGGCATAGCCGGTGATGATAATAAAGGGAACTTCATTATCGGTCTGACGCACCTGCTCCAGTAGTTCCATGCCGGTCATCCCCGGCATACGCAGATCGCTAATGATCAGGTCGGCACCGTTTTCCTTAAAAGCGGCTAATGCCTTTTCTGGTGCCTGAAAAATTTCTACATGATAGGCCGCGCCTTCACTAAAACGCATCAGTAATTCGCCCGCCTTAGGGTCGTCATCAACAAATAGAATCCGGGCAGACTCAGGCATTTTCACGCTCCAGCGTTTGTTCACTTGTTACCTTATGTAAGGGTAAGGTAATCATGGCGGTGACACCATGGCCGATTTCATTATTGCGGATCATCAACTGACCATTGTGGCGTTCGACGATACCCAGGCTGATCGACAGACCCAGACCGGTGCCCTCGCCCTCAGCCTTGGTGGTAAAGAAGGGATCATAGATGCGATCCAGCACCTTATTATCAATCCCCTGGCCCTGATCGACGACTTCGATGAGCAAGTTGTCATCAACCTGGCTGACCCAGATCGAAACCTCGTTATCACGACCGCTGGCCTGAATAGCATTGAGTAGCAGATTCACCAGTGCCTGTTGCAGCTGACCGCGATCGCCTTCAACTTCATCGAAATAATCGACCTGCGATTCGATCGTGACGCCCGAGGTTTTGGCCATCTGGCGCACCAGGGCCAGAGTGTCATTAAGCCACTCGGCAACATCAAAACGGGTGTATTTCGGTGGCACCTGACGCGCAAAGTTGAGAATACCCTTGATAATCTCCGAGGCACGAATGGCCTCTTCGCGCAGTGACTTAATATCTTTTTTCGCCAGCTCATTATCACTGGCACTACGCTCAACCAGCTTGGCATAGGAGAGGATATTACTCAGCGGGTTATTCAGCTCATGACCAATACCCGCCGCCATTTGCCCAATACTGGCGAGCTTGGCATTCTGTAGCATCATGTTTTCGGCTTTATCGCGATCATGGCGGGCATGATCGAGTGTATCGGCCATGTAGTTAAAGGCATCGGCGAGCGAGTCGATCTCATCAATGCCCTGACGCTGATGAATACGGCCATGATAATTACCATTGGCATAGGCCATCAGATTTCCCGCCAGCACGCTGATGGGGTTGGCGACCTTTTGGGTACCGATATTGGCCAGCAACAGACTTATCACCAGCGCAATACCCGCACACAGCCAGATCACCAGACGAATGCGCTGGAATGGGGCTGAGATAACCGACTGTTCAATCCGAGTGGCAATGATCCAGCTACTAAGCAGATTACCGTAGGGAAACAGCTCCATATAAAAGTAACGATACCGGCCATCGGCAGAATCAAACTCACCAAAGGGCTGGCCGCTGACGCGCTCCATAAAATCTGCTTCATAGAACTGGGCGACCCGCCGATCACCCTCGCGCTGCTGGACAAAGGTAATATCCTGCTCTTCATCATAAATCAGCTCGCCGTGGTTATCCGGGCGTTCCGGATTATTAGTGACGATAAAGACATTGCCATCAAACAGGCGTGGTGCATTACGAATACTTTGATCTAATTGTTCGCCATGGACGGTTAGACTCAAAGCGCCCACAAACAGACCACGATAATGCAGCGGCACCACATAATCACGTAGCTGCAGGCTGGCGACCAGCTCAGGATAACGTTTGTTGTGGGGCAACTGCAGGGCTGTCACCTCATCCCACACCAGCTGGCGTAATTGTTGTTTAAATTCGGGGGAGATAATCTCCTGCTCTACATAAGAAAGACCACTCAGGCTTTCGTAAACCGGCGCACTGCGCGACTGCTGGCTCACTTTGACAATGCTGTTACCGTTGGTATCGAGCAGACGCAGGATAAAAGCCGAGGGCAGCACGGTCTGAAAACCTTCAAAGTAATGATTAAGTCGACTCCGATGCACATTCAGATTACCCCCTGAGTGACCGCGAGCCAGATTTCTTAGCGCGGGTAAAAACTCCTGAACCGCCGGGGCCCGGGTCATACCCATAGCCAGTGATTCATAGCTTTCGAGATGGCGTTTGATTTCCGAGACCTGCCTACCCAGACTATTGGCGACATCATCGGTGACATCGCGCTGGTAAGTCGATTCGCTGAAATAGGTCGCCCCCAGAGCCAGAATGGTCAGGGGGACAATGGTGGCAAAAAATACCCAGACAAAAATGTTATTTCGAATTCGCACTGACAACCAACGTTCGCTTGCGGGAACAATCAGGACAACACTTCGCCTGATGCGTATAATCCCTGTGATATAGATATATTAACTCAAAAATCGGTGTGATATGAGGAAGTGCTACCCCTTTATGCTGCTTTTCAGTCTGGCCATGCTGGCCGGATCGGCCATTTTGCTGACAGGATGTGGGCAAAAAGGTGCGCTTTACCTGCCTCAGGAAAAAGTGGACAACAAGGCCACCGAAGCGGTTAAATCTGACACCAAGAAAAAAGCGAACCAGAACTAACTCTCATGGACCATTTTGAATATCGACAGAATCGGCTCTATGCCGAACAGCTCGCCGTGGCCGACATCGTCGCCGAACACGGTACGCCCTGCTATATCTACTCCCGCGCCACGCTGGAGCGGCACTGGCATGCCTTCGATCAAGCCCTGAGTGATCGCCCCCATC
>JAOULB010000328.1 GCA_029882235.1 Gammaproteobacteria bacterium
GCCTGGCCGGAACTGACCTTAAGTAAATACCAGATCAAAGTTGCCGACATCGATAAGCCAGTTGCTCACGCAATTCTGGCGCGCCGGGGAGACGAGCTGCCGGTGCTGATTAACTGGGAAAGTCATACCACTGAACTTTTTCTTGCCACCGACCGCAAACCCGAAGAAATAACCGGTCTGGCTGATGCGATTAACAAGCACGCTGCACCTGGTGCTCAAATATTGACGTGGTGGGATACCGCGCAGCAACTTAAACTACTCACTGGACGAGACTCGCTTTTTAATGGTCACCTGAATGAGCCGCTGATCATACCCGATCAATGGCAAGACCAAAGTGAAGCCATTCGGGCCTATGAAAACCGATTTTGGCAGGCCAAAGTGAGCCAGCAGCAGCGCGACCAGTTTCAACGTTTCAGCGAAGCGCTGGTATCGTCACCCGAGGAAGGTCTTGCGATGCTGCGTCAAATGACGGACAACGCCGATGAAGTCTACGTGATCGTTCACGTGACCGACCTGTACAAACTGGGCCTAATGCAAGCGGATAAATTTGGCGTCACCTATCAGAACTTTCCGATGACTGGCAACATGCACGGACTGATCAACCACATGAAAGTCCTGCTCAATCAAAACGAATTTGATACTTACACCCTGCAATCGCTCTCGGATCAAGCTATTCGCGTGTTCTTTTTGAATGATGCGCAAAGCAGCGAAACCCTGATGGCACAGTTGTTTCCGTTTGTTGAAAAAACAGCGCCAACGGAATTTGAACTGATGCAGCTCATCTATCAGCATGGCGGCTACTGGATTTATCAGATACCGTCGCAGGCAGCAAAGGAATAATAAAAGCGCGGAACTTAGTACACAATCGAAGATACAAACTAAAGCCCGCGTATAAAACCTGGCGTATAATACCAACCATTAAAAAGCAAGAAGGAGAGACCATGAAACACCCGATTACAATTGTACTTGCCATTGTGGCAATGCTTGCATTCTTCTCAGGCAACGTCATTGCTGACACTTATGAAGGACGTCAGAAGTGTAGCTCTTGTCATAAAGCACAGGCTAAATCATGGCGTTCTACGGCCCATGCCAAGGCGATGGAGTCACTCAAGCCTGGTACTCGTAAAGAAGCTAAGATCATGGCTGATCTTGATCCGGACAAAGACTACACCAAAGACAAAGACTGCGTTGGTTGTCATGTAGACGGCTGGGAGAGTAAAGGTGGTTACACCATTGCCAAGCCGAGAAAGCAACTGGCAGCAGTTGGCTGTGAATCTTGTCATGGTCCGGGCAGAAAATACCGTGGTGAGCACCGCAAGGGTGGTCAGGCTTTTGAAAGGAACGGCGCCACCACGGAACGCAAGGTGCTGGTGGACAGAGGTCAGGACTATGAATTTGAAGAAGCGTGCAATGCTTGTCATCTGAACTATGAAGGTTCGCCATGGAAAGATGCCAAGCCGCCATATACGCCGTATCACCCTGGGGTGGATGAAAAGTACACGTTTAATTTTGACGAAATGGTTCAAGACGCAGACGCCATGCACGAGCACTATAAGTTAGACGGTGCATTTGTTGGTGAGCCGGAATTCAAATATCACAAGGAATTCCAGGCTAACGCCAAGGAAGCGCCAAAAGAAGATAAGAAGAAGAAAAAGGGAGGTGACTGATGACTGGTTTGCAAAAAGGTGCAATTGGCACTTTATTGACGGGCGGACTACTTGGTATCGCGCTGGTAGCGGTGGTATTTGGTGGAGAAGCGGCGCTCTCCACGGATGAGTTCTGTACCAGCTGTCACTCCATGACCTATCCGCAGGATGAGCTGCGCGAATCGACGCACTATGGTGCATTGGGAGCGAATCCGGGTTGTAAGGACTGTCATATCCCGCAGGGTTTTTCTAACTTCCATTTGGCGGTGTATACCCACATTGTTGATGGTACACGGGAGTTGTATCTTGAGCTGGTTAATGACTACTCCACATTGGAGAAGTTTAACGAGCGTCGTTTGATCATGGCGCATGATGCGCGCATGAACTTGAAGAAGTGGGATAGTGTCACTTGTCGGGATTGTCATAGGAATCCGGACCCACCGGGTGAAGATGCGCAGGCAGCACACAAGAAGATGGAAACCGAGGGTGCGACCTGTATTGATTGTCACCAGAACTTGGTTCATGAAGAAGTCGACATGACTGATTTGGATGCCAGTATTGTTGCGGGCAAGATGGTCATCAAGGAAGAGGATGACGATTGGGACGACGACGATGATGATTGGGATGACGATGATGATGAAGAGGACGACGATGATGAAGACGACGATGACGATGACGATGATGAGGATGACGAGTAAGGGTCAGCGTTATTGTTGAATCGTTTTTGGAAGTCGTAAGGCTTTGTCAAATGCCTGCCTGGAAATTGAACAGATTTTTTTTTCGGGCAGGCAAATTTCCGAGCTTGTAACTTGTATTTTTAAATATCAAGACGCAATTTATCGGTCATATTTTTGAATTTGTTTGGTTTAAATAGTATTCTGATTCTTACTGTTTCTGAATTAGGAATAAGGGTAACGTGCGCAGTTTGCTGATGGGAATAAGTTTATATTACGCAACTTTAACGCCAAGCATCAGAGTTGATAGTTACTTAAATAAGATTGCCCGCCCTCTGATGGCGGGTTTTTTATTTCGATGAGGTAATAAATGTTAAATCATTTTCCAAAGGCGAATGTTGTCCATCCACATAGAACGCGAGATTATTTTATTGCTGGATTCACTTTCTTCTGCGCGGGGGTTAGTTTAGTAATTGATGGTTTTGCAAGTTTGGCGATACAGAATTTATTAGGAGTTTTTGCTTGGGTTTTTTTGATTGCATTGCTATATGGTGAGAATAAAGAAATAAGAATGCAGGTGGCAGTTGCCGTTGCTTTCGCAACGGCCGGGGAACATTTTGCATCCATTTACATGGAAGGGTACACTTATCGATTTGAAAATGTGCCGCTTTATGTGCCTCCAGCACATGGAATGGTTTATCTGACGGCTGTTGCACTTGCGCGCTCGGGCTTGTTCCTGAATTATGCTAGGAAAATAGCTGTCGTTGTGGTTGTACTTGG
>JAOULB010000329.1 GCA_029882235.1 Gammaproteobacteria bacterium
ATCACGGTCAACAGGCTCCCAGTCGGGCTTGTTGAGCCAGGCACGTGTCTTCAGGGGTAGTTTAATATCGCGACCCAACTCAGGTATTTGTTTAAATACAGCCTGAGGGGTTTGAAAATGCTCAATGAGTTGGCGGCAGCGTAGTGCGCCTAGTCCGGGGCCATGCCAGAGCGCCAGCCACCAGCGTAGTGATTCCATTCTATCGTCCATGATGTTCTCCTGTTTATTATTTCATCCATAAAAATTTAAAAAATGTCTTTTCGTTACGGGTTTTCTACCTTGTCCCCCACCGATAGAGTGCGCTGGGTTTCCAGTACCAGCCCCAGACTCACTCGGTTAAATATCTTGAAGATCATTAAGAATCCCGCTCGTTCATCTGGGAGCTTAACAGGTTGTCGTGTCGTAACATCACGTACAGTTGCACCCGCCTGTGAAATCGCCAGTACATGACCCGGCACCATACCATCGCGCTCACCCTTATTAATCACGACAACACTATATTGACCGATCATCGTTACACCACCAAAGACAGAAACGATTTTGCCCTTGATCTCGTCTTTTGGTGCACGTGGATAGAAATAGAAGTCAGACTTGGTGTCTTCGTAGGGAATCAGGCGATCGCCATTGTGAACTTCCTGCCAGGACTCGCTGACATCCAGGGTGGTGACTTTTCCATCAACGCGCGTCACTCGAGCAGTGGCGACATGTTCAGCCTCATAGCCAAGAATGCTCTGTGAGTCGGGATCACGATAAGGTTTTCCGGGTCGAACCACGGTGTATGTACCTATAGTTTCAGACTCAACATTTGCGGCATAAATTCGGTTACCCCTACCCGCGACCAGATGTTCTTCAAAACTGGAAATAATATGTGGTAAACGATCAAATCGATCCCGATCCAGGACCGTGGCATGTTTCAGGAAGGGCTCAATGACTTCCCTGGGTATGGTCGTAATCGCACGAGACAGCGGCTGTACCCGCGCTTGTGGTGAGAGCTTCATGGTCTTGATGCCATCTTTTTGCACCGGTACACCGGCTTTGCCCTCAAGCGTCAGATACGGTTTACCGTCAACATAATAGAGCAGAACCACGTCTCCCGGATAAATCAGGTGAGGGTTGCGAATCTTTGGATTGATATGCCAGACTTCCGGCCACAACCAGGGATCATTAAGGAATCGCTTGGCAATATCCCACAGGGTATCGCCCTTTTTGACCACATAGCGTTCATTCTTGGTGGACTTTGCCTTGGCCGCTTCAGCAGTATCCATGTTGGCCATAAATCCAGCAAACAGGATCAGAAAGGATGCGAAACCGGCTTTAATCGTTATATGATGTGCCATAAATTTGTACGTTGAGGCCTTGATTATGGTTCGTTTTAGCCACACTACAGGCTTGTATCATGCTTATCTACAAACGAGCTTATTCTGTAGTATCATAATGTTACCAGCTTTTTCTACACTTATACTATAACTTACGCACGAAATCACATGACAATCCTGAAAATTTTGCATTATCCCGATGATCGTCTGCGCACCGTCGCCCAACCGGTCACCGAAGTGAACGACGAAATCCGCCAGATTGTGGCCGATATGTTCGAAACCATGTACCAGGCACCGGGTATTGGCCTTGCCGCCACCCAGGTCGATATACACCAGCGAATTATTGTTATCGATATCTCAGAAGAGAAGAATCAGCCCCTGTGTCTGATCAATCCTGAAATCACCGCACGTGATGGTGAACAGGAAATGGACGAGGGCTGCCTGTCTGTGCCGGGGATCTATGAGACCGTCAAGCGTGCCGATCAGATTGATGTCAAGGCGCTGGACCAGGATGGTAATGTGCAGGAAATCCATGCCGATGGACTGCTGGCCGTCTGTATTCAACATGAAATGGATCACCTGGCCGGGAAACTGTTCGTCGATTATCTCAGTATGCTGAAGCGTTCACGCATTAAGAAGAAACTGGTTAAACAACAAAAACAGGATCACCCCGTCGCCCTCTAGGGCCGGGTTGAAAACAGGCAGGCGCTGAACATGACTTCAGATTCCGGCTCTGCATTGCGTATTATTTTTGCCGGTACACCAGATTTTGCTGCCGAGGCGCTCGCCGCACTGATCAAATCAGAACATCAGATCGTCGCCGTCTATTCGCAGCCAGATCGACCTGCCGGTCGTGGTAGAAAACTCAAGGCTAGCCCAGTGAAACAGCTAGCGCTGGACAATAACATTCCCGTCGAACAGCCTCTTAGTCTGAAATCTGATGAAGAGCAGGCCAAACTGGCGACCTATCAGGCCGATATTATGGTCGTGGCCGCGTATGGGTTGATCCTCCCCAAAACCATACTGGAAACACCGCGTCTGGGCTGCCTCAATATTCACGCCTCACTGCTGCCGCGATGGCGCGGTGCTGCGCCCATCCAGCGTGCCATTCTGGCTGGTGACACCGAAACCGGCATCACTATTATGCAAATGGATGAAGGGCTCGATACCGGTGCCATGCTCTTGAAAAAGTCATGCCCGATTGAGACCACCGACAACGCGCAAAGCCTGCATGATCGTCTCGCCACACTCGGCGCCGAGGCCATTCTTGCGGCATTGGACACGCTGGCGACGCTAAACGCCGAACAACAGGACTCTGCTCAGGCCAGTTACGCCAAAAAACTCGACAAGGCCGAGGCCCTCATCGACTGGCAGTTATCCGCGCAGGAAATTGATCGCCAGATTCGCGCCTTTAATCCCTGGCCCGTCGCCCAAACCCATATTGACGATAAAACACTACGCATCTGGATGGCATCTGTGCTGCCGGGTGACCACAATGCAGAACCCGGCACCATCATCCAGACCAGCAGTGAAGGCATAGATGTCGCCTGTGGTGAAGCTCAACTCCGAATCACACAGGCTCAACTCCCCGGTGCCAGGGCCATGTCGGTGACTGACCTGGTCAATGGCCATGGTGAGTTTTTCAGCCCTGGCAAACAGTTAAAATAACCCCGTTTTACACAGGGCTTTATCCACAATAAAATTGTCAAATTTTGTTAAACTCATCACATTTCATGCCGATAAAAATTTAGTCCCAACAGGGTGTGGTAC
>JAOULB010000330.1 GCA_029882235.1 Gammaproteobacteria bacterium
CGATGTCGATTCCATGGCCCGAATGGCCCGTGATGTTTTTCAGGTGTTATTGCGGACCTGGGATAATTCTCGGCTTGAACCGGGGCTTTATGTGGTTAAATCTTCGGCGGGGCCATGGGCGGCATCGCTGGAAGACGGCAATATTTTATTGAGTCGTGCCGCTGTCGAAACCTGTTTGAAGTTTGGTAAGGATCGCGCGCCACATTTATTGGCCTTTGTGCTGGCACATGAACTGGCACATCAACGTTCCGATGATTTATGGCACCAAAGATTTTTCCGTATGGTGGGGAATCAGGGTGTTTCTGCCAGAAAACAATTGCTCAAGGAGTTGGCGAAAGATAAAAGCCTGTGGAAGGACGTTGGACAAAAAGAACGCCAGGCCGATCATGATGCCTTAATTATGATGTCCAGTGTTGGCTACGATCCATATCAGGTACTGGATAAAAAAGACTTCTTTACCCAATGGGTTGAAAATATCTGGCAGGAGTCCTGTGAGATAGACAAAAAGATATCCAATATTTCAACCGCCTGTAAGCAGGCAAAAAGTCGCGCTCTTCGCGCACATGCACAACTCACTGCAGTGGCCGATCAGTCAGTTTTATATGAAATGGGCATACAGTCATTGATTGCGGGTAACTATATAGAAGCAAGACGTTTTCTTAAGGCCTATGGCCGCAGTTATACCAATCGAGCCGTGCTTTCGAGTTTGGGCTTGAGTTACTTTGCTGAAGCCTTGTCACTACAGAGAAAAATCACACATGTATTAAAGCTGGACAGGCCAGATTTTTATTATCCATTATTGCTGGATATAACCTCATCGGTATTGCCGGACAAAAACATTCTAAGTGCAAAAAACAAACGCGCATCAAGCCTGGCGCAGGCAGAGAAAGATAAAAAACGTTTAAAGAATTATCTTGAGCAAAGCATCGAGTATTATGAAAAGGCAATTCGACTGGAACCTGAATATGCTAAAACCTATTTAATGCTTGCCTTTAGTTATTTGCTGGATAAAAACACCTTTATGGCGCGCGGTATTATTCAGGGTAAATACATCCCACGCTTTGGTCTGGATCGAAATTCCAGACTGATTCTTGCCATGACGAATAGTCTGGAAGGAAACAGCGCAAAGGCTGAAAAAATGTTTGCCGAACTGATCAAAAGCTTTAAACAGGAAACGGATGCCTCACCAACAAATAATTTTCTGCTGTATACCAGTTATCATAACAGTGCCATGTATGCCGAATATTTAAATAAGAAAACACAGGCAAATGAATTATGGCAGGAGCTGGCGAAAAGGTCACAGGCGGGTGGAAATGCGATGTTGTTTCGACTGGCGGTGAATCGAATCACCAATAAGAACCTGGCTCATGCAAGTAATGATCAAACTATAAAAATATCGGGTTACCAGTTAGGTGATCGATTTAAAGATTCTAAAAACAGAGCAGCAGTACAGGTAACAAAAGACATCTGGATCGAAGGTGAAAAATATAAGGTATATAGAATAACGAATGGTAGTCGATTCATTGTTGGAACAGATGGGCGCGTTGCCAATGCATGGCAGGATGGTGGTCGTGATAGTCTGAGTGTTGGTCTAAAGACAGGTCAGAGCTCAGATCGTGTTTTCAAAATACTCGGCGTGCCTTCAAGACAATTGCATCTGGTCTCTGGTGAATATCTGGCATACGATACTCATGGGATTGCTGTGCGTGTGTCACAGAACAAAGTGGCAGGCTGGTTTCTGTATTCAATAAAATAATATGTCAAACGATAACAATAAACCCGATACAGATATTGACCCGGCGCAACTCGAGCTTGCGCAGCAGGCTGCGAGTGGCGATAAGCTTGCGCGTGAAAAAGTGAATCAACTGATTCATCCGGTGATTAATTTTCAGACAGGCCGGTTTTGTAAACGATTCTGTAAGGAAAACAGATATAAATATGTCTGTACCTTGAGTGATTCCTGGAGTAGTCCAACGAAGGACGCTGTTTTTTGCGAGTGGGGTAATGCCAGTTATGCCTGGATGCTTGATGACCTTTCTAACTCAAAACGCCTGTTGCAGTATTCAGGTAAAAATGGCGCACGCTTATACGACTATATCTACTACATCGCAAACTCACTGCCATTTTACGAACGCTGGAAGGACTGGCGCTTCGGCCGGAAAGTACATGTTCCAACCTATATTCAGGAATTGTCACCCGCAGCGGGCAAAGTTTTTTATGCCATGCGCAGTGGTGATCAAATTCCATTGATAGCACAAAAAATAATGCAGTCGATAGAATTTACTGAAGCGCTGTGTCGGCAAATCATCATTCTGTTGACACAAAAAAAACGACTGCATCTGCTTGACCCACCTGCAACTGTTTCACTCACCCAGTTAGACCCGGATCAGGACACACATCCATCGTCGGGCGGACAACAAACAGACGTCCCGGTGTTTGATGAGACGCCGGAGTTTGGCGAAGATAAACAACAGCTGGCGACAGCGTGGCAGACCTTATCACCAGCAGAGCAATATGTTATCGAGGCTATGGTGATGGAGGAACAGGATGCGAATGATGTGCTGCTCGCGCTGAAAAAACTGAATATCAGTATTAAAGATGGTGTGCCAGCCAGTGAGACGAATCGACAGCAGCTGTATTATTTTAGGCGTAAAACACTGAATAAACTCGCAGATTTAATGCGGTAGGAAAAAATGAAAACTATTTTAAAATATTGCAGAGTCTACTGTCTCATTAACTGTAATGAGAAATAAGCTAAACAGGTAATCAGGTATGAATGTAAGAAATCATCCAGATACAGAACAATTAAGTGCATATGTACACAATCCCGAGTCAAAGGATTCTGGTGATGTGGCCTTACATCTTGCAACGTGTGCAGATTGTCGTTCTTTAATACATGCGATGGAAGTTATGCAAAGTAACTTATCTGAGATTGAATATAATGCAGTCTCTCAATCAGTTGCGCAGGATGAAGGTCTGAAACAGGCTCTTGAGCAACAAACTATCGAGCGATACCTTGATGGTCAGCTTTCAAGTGATGAAGGACAAGATATTGAGCACCTTT
>JAOULB010000331.1 GCA_029882235.1 Gammaproteobacteria bacterium
GGGGACAAGGTTTGGAATCATACTGATCATGCCCATTTTGAATGAGCGCAGTGCAATAATCAGTATCAGCGAGATCAGGATTAACGCGACGGTTGTGCCCACCAGCATGCTTTGAATATTGCGACTGCCGATATAGGCAAACATCATGCTTGGACCACTGCCATCGGCCTTGGCAATATGCTTCGTATTCGCCTTAAGCCATTTTTCTGCACGATGTTCCAGATCGATTAATCCATTCGATGACATTGTCTCGAGCGTTACGGTAAATCGTGTTGATGATTTATCAACGTTAATCTGATTATTTAGATCAAGCCCGTAGGGCAAAGACATTTCATATAATAATAAATACTGTGCGGCGAGGTTGCGATCATTTGGTAATTTATACCAGCCATCGATATCACTGTGCATATTACGATTAAGTCGTTTCATGATGTCGGTGATGGTGTTGACATGCTTAACTTCGGGTTGCTGACGATACCAATTGGCAAATTTTTCGACATCGTTAAGAAACTCAGGTTTGCTAATGCCGCCAGGCTCACCGGATTCAAGCGAGTAGTCGATAACATAGATCCCGCTCAGGTTTTCAGCATAGTAATCCGCATCACGACGAAACTCGATATTGGTATTAAAGTATTTAACAAAGACATCATTGAGCTCATTCTTCGGCAGGAACGATATCAAGCTCAGAATTAGAATAAGCATGCCAAGAAATAATGCCTTACGCTTTTGCACTACAAACTCACCAAAGCCTGCCATCATACGGTCACGACCATTTTCAACTGTGCGAATACGCAAGGGGATCATGCTCATCAAAGCCGGCAAAAATCCGACAGCTAACATAAATGAGACCGCGACACCGGTCGCAACAAGATTCCCTAGATGCTGGAAGGGTGGGACTTCAGAGAAATTCATCGTTAAGAAACCCAATGCTGTGGTCAGACTGGTAATAAACACAGGTTGCAGGTTGAGACGCATACTTTCAACTATGGCCTCATTACGTTCCAGTCCTTGACGCATCTTCTGTAGCATCGTCACCAGCATATGAACTGAATTGGCAATCGCAACTGTCATAATAATCGTTGGTGCAGTTACCGATGGTCCAGAGAGAGATAAGCCAACATGACCACCCGCCCCCATGGCAAACATGATCGACAAAGCGATAACCAGCATCGTAATCGCAGATGCAACCACGCCACGTAATAAAAAGGCCAGTGCGACAGCCATTAGACCAAAGCTGAGTGGAACCAGACTTTTCATATCACCCTGTGCGGCTTCTGAAAAGGCATTGTTCATCACGACCATGCCTGTCAATCGCGCATCGATATGCGGGTATTTCTGTTCCACATCAGCGACCATCTGGCGGGCATAACTTACCACTGATGGGACTTCGGTAACGGGGTTGATACCAGGTAATTGAATCGTAATATTAATGCCAGTGACATGGGCTGAAGGAGATACTAGTCGGTTTACCAGCAGAGGCTCTTTCGTGGCGATATTTTTTATTCGTTTTAAATCATGTTCAGAAAGTTGCGGCGCATTTTTAATTAAATCAGCAACAATCAATTCATCCTTGTTTGCAGCAGTATGTTGATAATTACTGAGTGAATCGACGCGACTGGAGAAGGGGGTTTGCCAGGCAAGTTTGGTGAATTCTTCAACTGCAGCAAGAGTCTCTCGGGTAAACACATCGCCATTCTTTGGTGTCATGACAAGGACAACATTGTCATTTTTCGCGTAGGTTTTTTCCAGCGCATCAAAGGCGAGGAGTTGTGGGTTATCACTACCAAAGAAGATTCGATAATTCGTCGAAAAAGTCAGGAAGCGTCCGCCAGAGGCAAAGGCCAATACCGCCAGAATGCTGACAATTATTATCGGCCAGCGATATTTAAGGACCCATCGTCCAAAATTCCGTTCAAACTCGTGCATTAATATTCCCCAGAACTTCTATTGATTTAGGCAGTTTTTAGCAGCTTATTATGTGTATTTGTAACTAGTTCATAGTAATAATCAGACTCGTTTATTTTTGTGGCATTAAAAGATTTTAATAATGTCAGCATGTCTCGATTATCTTTTTTTACAATATTGAGCAAATACTCTATGCCATTCTCAGCGGCATGATGTATTAACTCGGCATAAAGCAGGTGTCCCAGTCCGCGGTGCTGATATTCATCAATAACAACAATCGCCGCTTCCGCGACTAATGGGTTAGTGTCCTGTCGAATGTAGCGCACAAGACCAACCCCCAGTTCTGGCTTGCTGCAATCTATCGCACCAATGGCCAGATGATTTACATTATCTACTTCAAGTAGATATTTAAGCTCAGCTTCACTAAAACCATTTTTAAACGTATGAAAACGATTAATATTGGTTCGCTTTGAAATATGTGCGAAGCCATTTAAATATTGTTCTCGGCAATGTGGACCAACCAGTTCGAGTTGAATGCAGGTCTGATCCTTTAGTCGGTATTGCATGGCATTTTCAATCATCGTCATGTCCTCCTGTGGTGGACATTCAACTATTGTGCACGAAGACCACGTGCTAATAATGAGACAAGATTTTTTGCATGTTGTTCAAACTCTTCCAGTGGGAACAGTGTCATGAATAAAGGCACACCAAATTTAACAATGGCGTGCTGAACGGCCTCTGCAGTGATCTGGATATCATCAATTGCAAATTCACCGCTTTGTATACCGCTGTTCAGAATGGCAGTAATCATAGTCTGTTCTGTTTCAATCTTTTGTTGAATCAGCTCACAGCGCTCAGCAACAATAATGTCAACCAGCTCGTTGACCTGAGGTGCTTCACTAAACTCTGTATGGGTATAGCGTAAATTCTCAATAACAAAGGCTTCGAGTTTTTGTTCTGCAGTTAAGTCGCTTCGATCAACGACGGCCTGTAATATTGCAAAGCGTTCCTCGAAACAGCGCTGCGCCAAAGCCGCGCCAATATCCAGCTTATTGTCAAAATAGCGGTACAGGTTGGCTGCTGACATACTCACATCAGTCGCAATTTCTGCCATAGTTGTTTTGCCATAGCCGTAGGTGCGTATTCGG
>JAOULB010000023.1 GCA_029882235.1 Gammaproteobacteria bacterium
TGAACCTTGTCTAAATTCCATAATTTTTGCCGGATAGTTGATTCTCTCTTGATTCAATGCAATAAAGTATGCAATATCAAAGAGCACAGCTATTATCACTTGTTTAAGTTTGGAGAAAGGCAACATTCAAATAAAGACTATGATTCTTGTACACAATAAATTGTTAAAGTTTATTTGTATCGGTGTTTGTTTGTTTATCATTGATACTTCATTACTACATGCACAGATTTATCAGTGGACTGATAGTGAAGGCACTGTCCATTTTTCCGATAAGCCTGTGAATGATCGTGCAAAATCAATTACACCGAAATCAAATATTAATAACTATAGTCCGGTGCCCCGCTCTGAATTCAAATACACACCGGCAAAAAAATCCACAAAATCAAATCTTGTAAAGCCAAAAGCGCGTGCTGGGCAGGTCATCATGTATTCCACCCAGTGGTGCGGCTATTGCAAAAAAGCCAAAGCCTATTTCAATGCAAAAGGGATTGGTTTTTCCGAGCGTGATATCGAAAAATCCACCAGTGCTCGAGAAGAACACCTGGCGCTGGGTGGAGGTGGTGTTCCGGTCATAGTGATTGGCAAACGAAAAGGACAGCAGATAATGAGGGGATTTTCTGCCGAACGATTTGAGACACTTCGTAAACAGTGAAATTCAGAGATCTGAATATATCTGCATAATCAATAATAATGAATAATTTCAATAGCTTATCTATATTTAGATTAAGTCTTATTTCCTGTCGATAATTATTTTAATTTATTTCTACATTAAGCCCCATTTTTGTCGATACATTAATTAACAAACATTTACAGCTTGTTAATGGTTGATGGGGTACAGCATGGATAAAACCTATAGTAAACATGTACTTACGGCTAGGTTCTTAATGACACTGTGCATTATGGGTGTGCTTGTCTATTTCTGGCACTCACACACCACCCAGATCCAGCAAAACCTTGTGACTTTACGTGATGAATTTAAGGTCTCCAGCCTCATCCATACTATGTCTGATGCGTCCAGACAGCGCGCTCTTACCGCGCATCGCATGTTAATAATGGATGATGAAATAGAATTATTCGAAGAGCAAGAGGCCTTCTATAACCTGGCCGACACATTCATTAGTACACGCGAACAGTTATTTGTACATCCCTTATTTAAGGGCGAGACATTAAAGCTCTGGAATGAAATTAAGGCAAGCGTTAACGATGGCGCAGTTTTACATAATAAAGTTGTCGAAGGGATTATTGAAGGTAAGAGACAACAGGCCTTAGGCGTTTTGAAAAAAGATTCAAAACTTGTTCAGGATCGTTTTATTAATAATTTCAACCAAATCCTGGCTCTCAAAAGACATGAAGTTGATAAAATTGTCGAAACGACTACAGAGCTCAATGAGCAATATCTACTCATGATCATACTGGTAAGCAGTATTGGTCTTATTATTATGGTCCCTGGATTTTTTTATGGCATAAAATTCGTCACAAAGACTGAACGAAAACTACAAAAAGCCCGAGAAATTGAGCGCCATGAAAACGAATATAAAACAGAATTTTTAGCCCGTGCCAGTCATGAATTAAGAACACCTTTAAACTCGATCCTTGGGTTCGCTCAGGTTATCAATATGGATAAAGAGAACAAACTCTCCTTAGAGCATGCGTCATACTTTAAACATATTGAAGCATCAGGTTGGCATTTGTTGACCCTGGTCGATGATATTCTTGATCTGTCACGTATTAGTGAAGGCAGTATCGCTCTGAATGTTGAATCGGTTGATATAGAGTCAACAATTCAGGATTGTTACCGATCTTTGTCTGACAAAGCAAAAAGCATGAATATACAATGTCAATATGATATTTCAGGTTTGTCTGACAGGGTAGTTAATGTCGACAAATCACGTTTAAATCAGATTGTCTCTAACTTGGCTTCTAATGCGATCAAATACAATTATGAATCTGGAATGGTGTTCGCTAAAGTATTGGATGTACCTGGTAATAAAATACGATTTGAAATTCAAAATACGGGTGATGGAATCTGCGAAGAAGATATGGAGCTACTCTTTAAACCATTTTCTCGAATTGGAGGTATCAACTCAAAAGATGGCAAAGGAATTGGTCTGGTGCTCTGTAAAGCCTTGGTCGAATTTATGGGTGGTGAAATAGGCTTACATAGTAAGCCAGGGGCGACAACGACATTCTGGGTCGAGCTACCACGTGACATGACATGTCTCACTCAGGACCAGGATGACGAAGAAGAAGAAAAAATAGCTTAGGAAGACTGTTGATACGAAAATAAGCAATTGATTTAACAAGTTTTATCGTATTCGGACTTTACGTTTTTCAATTTAAGACGATAATTTAGGTATATTGTATGTAGTTCCGGGCACATCCAGATGAGCAATATCTCAGCATTCAAAGATTTGATAAATCAATCGAAACAAAAGCCCTGGATATTGGCTATAACATTCCTGCTGCTTATTTTTATCGCAGGATTAATAATGCCGGAAGATTTATCAATACCTGTACAAGATGCAACTAAATATGACTGGAACAAAGATACCTTCTGGGATGAACGCTGGGGGCGCTCAGGCGTTCATAAAGGGATTGATATTTTTTCCAGACTAAATAAACCAGTTCGATCTTCATCGTACGGAATCGTGATTTATAAAGCCAATTTGGCGTTGGGTGGGAATGTTATCTCTGTCCTGGGACCAAAATGGCGCATTCATTATTATGCGCATCTCAACCAGACACACGTCAGTCTAGGTAGTGTTGTAAAAAGAAACGATATACTGGGCACAGTGGGTAATACAGGTAACGCAAAAGGTAAGCCACCCCATCTGCACTATTCAATTATCTCCTTGTTACCGCATTTTTGGCGTGCTGATGACTCGATGCAAGGCTGGAAAAAAATGTTTTTCCTGAACCCCGCTAAAAAGCTCGCAAAAGCAAAATCAATCAGAAGCATTATGCTGACTAAGAATAAAAAGAAATCAGCACCTGGAAGTTAATTTATAAGCTGAATACCCAGCGCTTAAGCTCTCTGGTTTCTCGTTTAATTAATTCCGGATCATTATATGTCTGTGCCATGACGGCGAGCCCCTGTGTCTGAACCAGTAAATGCATGGCCAGTTCTTCTGGTTTTGATTTTGTATTCAAGGCTCTGAATTGTTCAGTTAACCAGTTTCGATAAACATCAAACATCTGTTTTGCCATGCCACGAAGCTCATGCTGTGTCTTTGATAATTCCATATTAAGCGTACCCATTGGGCAGCCATGCAGGTTAAGTGTTTCAGCATCATCACGAAACATTTCAATGAACTTAAGAATGCGCTCCTGGGGTGAGTCATATTGTGCCTCATAACCAGCCAGCTTTGATTTTATATACGAAAGCCTTTTATCGATAACAGACTCAAGAATTTCATCTTTGGTCTTAAAGTAATAATAGAAATTGCCACGCGGAATATCTGCTGCCTCGGCAATATCGGTGAACGAAGACTGGTTAAACCCCTTCGAATAAAATAACTGATCTGCAATATCGACAATTCGATTTCGATTTGCTGTTGCTTTATTAGACATTTGCTTTATCTTTTGAAGTCAGACCTGTCAGACAGGCATCTTAACTAAGATTAGAAGCAAATCAGGGTTTGTAAAGATTTAAAAATATTCGGGTTTATTGAAATATATTAATGCTCACCTTTGGTTCTCATTAATCCTGCTAATCGATTGCCCTGCTTCTGTGGGCCGCCGCGTGGGAATATGCGATGCAAATAGGTGCTGTTACCTCGTTCATCACCCCAAACTGCTTTAAAGTGCTTGACCATTTTGCGCACCTCACACTGGACACTATGTTCCTCGAAATACTTCCTTAAGAACATCACGACTTCCCAATGTTCATCAGTCAGTTTCAGCCCTTCAGCGGCTGCCTGTGCATAGACAAAGTCTTCTGACCATTCATCTAGATTAACGATATATCCTTCTGAATCTGTTTGGATAGTCTTTCCTTTTACATCCAGTTCTTTGATTTGCATATTCGCGTACATAGCAATACCTGCTTATTGATCTAATGTTTGGGTAGGACGCCAACCTGGGGCATATTTGCCAATCCAGATTCCTGCGCATGTTCCTGAAAACCTTTATTACGCCAGAAGAAGGCGCCGGGCATAGTGGTGGGAATCACCAGTACATAGAACAGAGCACGCGTGATGATGCTGCTACTCAATATCGATAGTCCAAGTAAGATTCCCACAGTTATACCAACATAGCCCGACAGGCCTGTGATACTGACGGTGGTCAGTGCGATAAGATTGATGATTAACAGTCCATTACGCAGCAAATGACTTTTACCATAAGTCGTCGTTTGTTCGTAATGAGAGGCCGCACCCTCTCCTCCCTGACGCTGCATGTCCCTCCAATGGAACAAATAGCCGATAGCCTCCATGCATAGACCGATCAATGCGACAAATGCTAAGGCTTGCAGCTGGATATGATTGTTTTCCAGACCGCTTAGCAAACTACTAACAATTGCGATGAGCAGCGCACCGAGTGTTAATGAGCTGCCCCAGAACTGGGTACCTGTTTGCCAGTGATTCCAGAAAGGACGTGCAGGGATTCGGTAGAGCTTATACATATACCAGGATCCCAATATCAAACCGATGATACCGACATAAGCAGCAATCGATCTCAGTGTATTAGATAGATCACCTTCTAACAGGCTGAATAGACTGAAGCCGATAAGCCCACCGAAGAACAGGGAAACTCCTGCAATTTCACGACTGACGGGTGAATAACGCAGATTATTAAAGCCGCGATAGAAACGGTGCGGGCGTCCGAGGTGCAGGTTGAGTTTAACCAGGCCAAATGTTAGCAGCACTAGCATACTAGCAAGCAATGGCACAAAGCTGGATGAACGTTCCAGATCATTAAAAGGCGTAACATTGGCAAAACTACCCAGGAACAATAACAGGAAGGCTCCCATCACTGTTTGACTGGCCAGAGTAAATGCAATGTGGGCATTTTCATGACTAGATAAAAGTTTCTTCAGGTTCCAGCTTTGATCTTTACCGACGTCACGTAATTTAGTCTTAAAACTACCCTGCCCCTGATCGTCACGTTCATAACGAAGCGGAATAGCATCAGGCCGAGTCATTTCTCCTGGCAGTGTTTTAGTCTGCTGAAAACGAATATTCGGGTGGGTAATCTCAGGTGTTGGGAAACCGGGTATTTGTGTAGCCAGTTGTTCACGATTTTCCGGACGAGTTTCAATCACACCAAAATCCAGCGCGCCAGCCAGGCAGGCAGAGGCGCAGGCGGGTTTCAGGCCAACTTCTAGTCGATCCACGCACATATTGCATTTATGTACATGGCCTTTTTCTATATCCAGTTGCGGTGCATTGTAAGGACAAACCCAGGTGCAGTAACCACAACCAAAACAGATGTCTGGATCCTGTAACACGGCACCGTACTCGGCATACTTGGTATAAGCACGAGTCGGACAACCCTTCAGGCAAACCGGGTTATCGCAATGATTACAGGCCATGGAGATATTCAGGCGGGTGTAATTAGGATAGGTGCCCCCTTCTACATAACCGACAGCGCGATAGGCAAGATAAGGTGGCAGACCATTCTTTTCACTGCAGGCTGATTCACAGGCATGGCAGGAAATACAGTTATCGGCATTAAAATAAAAGCCGTGCTGTTTATAACGATTGGGATGTTCACCAACTGATGTATCGCCATTGATATTTAAACTCAGGCCCTTAAGCTGTTCATCTTCGGCCGCAAGGTCAATGGGTTTACCGTAACGATTCTTCTGCGGCGCCTCGTAATTAGGTAAGCGCGCGTATTCAGGTTCATCACTGCGTTCAAAGTATCTCTTTTTTTTCACTTTATTGAGCATAATCTAATTCTCGTCTTCACCACGAAGACGCGAAGAAGATACATTAATAATTTTTCGAGCCTTCGTGACTTCGTGGTAAGTATTGATAAACATTAAAAGGCCCTCGCCACTTTGTTTCGAACAGCCGCTGTTTGCTGATCTGATGCAGGCTCAACTTTGACTGCACACTGTTTATAAGCAGGCTGTCTTGAATAAGGATCAAGTAATCCGAGCGATATACGATTCACACACTCATGAAAATGAAATGGAATAAACACGCTATTAGGTGCTACACGTTGCGTTAATTGCACCATGACAACCGCATCACCACGCCGCGATGTTAGACGCGCATAACTACCGTGAGTAATATCCAGTTCTTTGGCTGCATCAGGATTCATTTCCATATACGGCGTTGGACTGAACTTGTTCAGATTGCCGACCTTACCGGTACGTGTACGAGTATGAAAGTGTTCGACTACGCGACCGGTATTGAGCCAGAAGGGATAATCATCATCAGGACGTTCGTTATTATCGATAAAGGCTAATGGAATCAGTTTGGCCTTGCCATCGTCATGCTGGAATTTGCCGTTGGTATACAGACGAGGCGAGCCTGTTTCTGCCCCATCAGTGCACGGCCACTGAATACCGCGTTGGGATTCAATTTTCTCATAACTCATGCCGGAGTAATCCAGCATACGGCCTTTGGAGAGCTGTTTGAGTTCATCAAACACCCCTTCTGTGGTTTCAGGAAATTTGATTTTCTGACCCTGCTCAAAGCGTTTGGCCATTTCGTTGAATATCCATAGATCCGGTTTGGACTGTGCATAGGGTTTGATGACATTCCGAATCAGGTTGACGCGACGTTCGGTATTAGTAAAACAGCCCTCTTTCTCAGCCCAGATGGCCGCAGGAAAGTAGACATGCGAATATTCGTTTGTTTCCATGTCCTCGTAGGCATCCTGAACGACCAAAAACTCCAGTTTTTCCAATGTCTTACGGATGCGTGCTGTATTGGGCATGGATGTCATGGGATTGGTCGCTACGATCCATAGACCCTTGATCTGCCCAGTTTCGATAGCTGGAAAGATATCCGTCATGAACAAACCGCGTTTTTTCGGGAAGAACTCAGGATCGATACCCCAGAAGCTGGCAATATCTTCCCTGTCCTTTTCTTTTTCCAGTACGCGATAACCCGGTAGACCAGAACAGGACGACCACTCACGAGTCCCCATGGCATTACACTGGCCAGTGATTGATAAGGAAGTGCCACCGGGTTTACCGATGTTACCTGTTATCAGATTCATGTTATTGATATTCACCACACCATCAGAACCATGCGTGCTCTGGTTAATGCCCATAGTCCAGATGCTCATGGCTGCATCGGCCCGTGCATAGGTGCGCGCGACATTACGAATGGTATCTTCATCAATGCCACAGATCTTTGCGGCCATGCCAGGGTTATATTTCTGTACCACTTTTATAAACTCGTCATAACCAGACGTGTTTGAATTAATGTATTCACGATCTTCCAGACCTTCATCAAGCATGACATGCATCAGGCTGTTTATAAGTACCACGTCGGTTCCAGGCGTGACAGGAAGATGTATGTCCGCCATCTGTGCCAACATTGTCACACGAGGGTCAACGACGATGACCGGGAACTTACGTTTTTCCAGTGCCTGTTTCAGACGCCAGAATATAATCGGATGTTGTTCCGGTAAATTGGAACCAAAAGCCATCAGACAATCAGTATGTTCAAAATCATCATAGCAACCAGGCGGCCCATCGGAACCAAAGGATCTTTTGTAACCCGATACAGCCGAAGCCATACACAGGGTGGTATTGCCATCATAGTTATTGGTGCCGAGTACACCGCGAGCCAGTTTGCCCAGAGTGTAAAACTCTTCTGTCATGATCTGACCTGTAGAGACAATGGCAAAGGCATCACGACCATAGGTTTCCTGAATGCGTTTGATTTCACTCGCGGAATGATCCAGCGCCTTGTCCCAACTGGTTTCCTTAAACGGTTCATAAAACCGGTTGCGCATTAAGGGGACACGACCACGGCCACTGGAACGAAACAGTTCGTGTTCAAAGATACCTTTTAAACAAAGCTTGCCACGATTAACATCCGCACTACCAACTCCACGCGAAGTGATTGCCTCACCATTGACATCCACGCCAACTTCGATAGAACAACCTGTCGAACAATAACCGCAGGTAGTATATTTCCAGTCAACGACGGGCTTGTCAGCGATCTTAATCGGGTTCTTTTTCAGTCGACCAAACAGCATAATGATTCCTAAATCGCGATATAGATGGTTGAGCCTTCAATCTTGATAGGGAATGAAGCGGTACAACCTTCGTCGGGGGCAACGGCTTCACCGCTATCCAGATTGATGTTCCAGTTGTGTAAAGGACAGGTGACTTTCTTGCCGTGCACAATACCCTGTGACAACGGTCCCTTTTTGTGCGGACATTCATCACGCAGGGCAAAAATTTCATCGTCGGCGGTTCTGAATAGGCCAATATTGCCATCATCTGTTTTAATCACTCGCGCACCCAGTTTTGGAACATCGTCTATCTGACCGACCTCGATCCAGTTTTTATCTTCTTTTTTTACTGCCGACATTGTTCTTACCTCTTATGCTGTAGTCGCTGTCTTGCCAACGGTAATAGTGGCAATGGGTTCAAATTCATGTTTATCAGTTCCATTAGCACGTTCAGCCCAGGGATCAGCCTGCATGTACTTTTGTGATTCACGGAACAGTGCAGCCAGCTCCTTGCGATACTCATCGTTCTCTACAATATTCTCTTTCACATAAGAGAGGCCGACGCGCTCAAGCCATGGTGCGGTGCGTTCAAGGTAATGTGCTTCCTGGCGATAGAGCTGCATAAAGGCTGCAGCATATTCCAGTACCTCATCTTCAGTTTTGACATTACAGAGGAAATCGGTAGCACGGACTTTGACACCACCGTTGCCACCGACGTGAAGTTCATAGCCGGAATCGACACAAACCACACCAAAGTCCTTAATGGTGGCTTCGGCACAGTTACGAGGGCAACCGGAAGCGGCCATCTTGAATTTATGCGGCGTCCAGGAACCCCAGGTCATTTTTTCCAGCTCGACACCTAAATGGGTTGAATCCTGAGTACCAAAGCGACACCACTCTTTACCAACACAGGTCTTAACCGTACGCAGTGCCTTACCATAGGCATGACCGGAGACCATGCCGGCGTCACTGAATTTTTTCCAGATAGTTGGCAGATCTTCTTTTTTCAGACCATATAGGCCAATACGTTGACCGCCGGTGACGTGTACCGTTTCAACGCCGTATTCTTCTGCGACATCGGCTATGGCACGTAATTCTTTCGGTGAGGTGCCACCACCCCACATACGTGGAATAACTGAATAGCTACCATCTTTCTGAATATTGGCGTGAACACGTTCGTTAATGAAACGGGACTGGTAATCATCTAGACCTTCCTTCGGCCATGCGCAGACGACGTAATAATTAAGAGAAGTACGACACTTGGCACAACCATCAGAGGTTTTCCACTCCAAACCCGTCATGACATCACGTACGGTCTTGAGTTCTTTGTTTACGATAGCCGCACGAACATCGTCATGCGTCATGTCGGTACAAGCACACATGGGTTTCAGGTGTGGTGCTGTGGAGTAATCACCGCCGACTGTATTGGCAAGAATGGCCTCAACCAGACCCGTACAGGAACCACAGGAGCTGGACGCCTTGGTGTGTGCGCGAACTTCTTCCAGTGTGAGCAATTTTTTCGCATTGATGGCATTCACAATGTCGCCTTTACAGACACCATTACAACCACAAATTTCAGCTGTATCAGACATGGCTGCAACACGGTTTTCTTCACCATGTCCTGAATCACCCAGGTGGGCCTGACCAAACAGGATGTTCTTACGCATATCTGAGATATCAGTTTCATCACGCAAGAGATCAAAGTACCAGGTACCATCTATGGTATCGCCATACATGACTGCGCCCTGGATCTTATTATCTTTAACAACGAGCTTGCGATAGACACCACTGGCCTTGTCCTGAAACACCAGTTCATCCGTTGTTTCATCGCCGGTAAAATCACCGGCTGAGAAAAGGTCAATGCCTGTTACTTTGAGCTTGGTTGAGGTGACTGAACCTTCGTAACGACCAATACCATGTTTGGCAAGGTGATTGGCACAGACTTTGGCCATTTCAAACAAAGGTGCAACCAGACCATAAGTCATACCGCGATGCTGTACGCATTCGCCTACAGCATAAACTCTTGGATCAAATGTTTGTAGCGTATCGGATACGACAATGCCTCGCTCACAATGAATACCGGCCTTCTTGGCTAGTTCTATGTTAGGACGAATACCCACGGCCATAACAACCAGATCGGCGTAGATTTCCGTACCATCTTTAAATCGCACCTTTTCAACTCGGTCTTTACCAATAATGGTTTCGGTCTGCGCAGCCATGAGGAAATTAAGACCACGCTCTTCCAGTGAGGCACGCAGCATATTCGAAGCCGCTTCATCTAATTGCCGCTCCATCAGCGTATCCATAAGATGCACAACTGTTACACTCATACCCTGCTGCATAAGCCCGTTAGCCGCTTCCAGGCCTAATAGACCACCACCGATCACAACAGCATGTTTGTGTTGCTTTGAAGTGTCTAGCATGATGTTGACATCATGCATATCACGAAAGGTCACGACACCTTCAAGATCATTGCCGGGAACAGGAATAACAAACGGATTAGAGCCTGTAGCGATGAGTAGTCGATCATAGTCAGCCTGGGTGCCATCACTGGCGATCACTTTACGGTTGACGCGATCGATTTCAATAATTTCTTTACCTTTATGAAGAGTGATCGCATTATCGACGTACCATTGTTCATCATGAGTGACGATCTCATCAAAGGCTTTTTCACCAGTCAAAACTGGCGACAACATGATGCGATTGTAATTGCCATAGGGCTCAGCACCAAACACGGTAATATCAAACGCTAGCGGATCAATCTTAAGTAATTCTTCAACGGTACGGATACCCGCCATGCCATTACCAATTACGACGAGCTTTTCTGACATCATTTTCTCCTCATTAAGCTGGTTAACACTGATCGACCTTGATTCAGTTAACCCAACATCGTTTTTTTACTGCACATAATAAAAAACGGCGTCTGTAAAACAGGAAGTACTCCTGTTACAGGACGCCGTTGTCCAATAATCAACATCGTGAAATAACTGATTTGCCTGTCTACCCGCCGTTGGATAGACAACCCGGTATTTCACTGCCCCACACTTCGGGCTGTGTTGCTTAGTTAGATAGCAGGGAGCGTGCCAAACAGGGAAAATATTGCTAACTTATTGTTATTATTATATTTTTGCTTGCTTTAAACCATGATTTATATAGGTTATTTGCTTGTTTCGCACCAGTTTGTTGCATGAGTTTAAATTAGTAATCTCTAATGCACTATGTATGTGCATTTATCATTTACTTCATGACCTCTACGCGCTCTGTTTTGATGATCTTGTTGAAAGATATAAAAAACAATTTAATTAAGTTGTTGTAATCGAATGTGTTATTAGAAAAGTGATTTTCAAAAATTCATAGCGCTCTTTGTTGGCATATCAATTGCTATCCAGTTTATATCAAACATTAATCAAACGTGTTTAATGTTTTAGCGCAAGCCAACGGCGGTTTGCATGTTAAAGATAGAACAACATGCGTCTATCAATCGGGGCAAAGACGTCCAGCCATAATGAATGTTTCATTATGCTGCGCGTCTTTTTTATTGCGTAAAAAATATGAACACAAAGAGGTATAGTCAAAGTGACTGAACAAACACAAAAATTAAATTTATTCTCTTTCTCGGGAAGAATCAGGATACTCCATATGACCTGGTTTGCATTTTTTCTGAGCTTCTTCGTCTGGTTTAATCATGCGCCTATGATGGGTGTTATTCGCGAAACCTTTAATCTGACTGGGCAACAGGTAAAGGCTCTGTTGATATTAAACGTTGCCTTAACGATACCAGCACGAATTATCGTTGGCATGCTAGTGGATCACTTTGGTCCTCGCAGAATGTATTCATTATTACTATTTATCAGCAGTTTTATCTGTTTTGGATTTGCTGTTGCAGATGACTATGAACAACTTGCTTTAATGCGCTTTTTATTAGGCTTTGTCGGCGCGGGGTTTGTTATTGGTAT
>JAOULB010000332.1 GCA_029882235.1 Gammaproteobacteria bacterium
AAAGGCTTTGATTTTAATAATCTTTGCATTAAATCTGCATGGTATAAATCTATACCCGATACAGGTATAAATTTACCATTCTACGTGGTATGGATTTATACCGTCTACGGTACAGATTTATACCCGATCCAAATGGTATAGATTTATCCTGTTTATGGTAAACAAAAATAAGTATATCAGGGCTATGTGGTTATCCTGATATTAATGAGTTATAGTGGAATCTGGTGTTTAGAGGATTGAAAAAAGCGGCGTATCTGGTTAAGTTTGATGTTAGCAGACATTAAACCACCCCATAGAGGATACGCCACCATGAGTAAGCATAACGTTATTGAAATAAAAAATCGAGACACAATTACTGATGCACTGACAGAGATGCTAAAAACAGGCGCACAGCAACTAATTCATCAAGCAGTACAAGCCGAATTAGCTGTATTTATGGAGCAGCACAGCAACCAGTCAACTGATGGTGGTAGAGCATCTGTTGTGCGCAATGGTTATCAGCCAGAGCGGAAGATACTGACAGGAATTGGTTCTGTTCCAGTGAAGATACCAAAAGTCCGTTCTAAAGAAGGAAAGCCGGTGATTTTTCATTCTTCACTGGTACCACCTTATGTCAGAAAAGCGAAATCGATAGAAGCCAGCCTTCCATGGTTATATCTCAAAGGTATCTCAACTGGTGAGATGGGTGAAGCGCTGAAAATACTGGTTGGTAATGACGCGAAAGGCTTATCGGCCGGCACAATATCCCGTTTGAAGCTAGAATGGGGGCAAGAATATCAGCAATGGGAACATAAGCCGTTAGACAAAGATCAATGGGTTTATATCTGGGCTGATGGTATTTACTCGGGCTTAAGATCAGAAGACACGAAGCTTTGCGCGCTAGTTATTATTGGTGTTAACGAACGAGGACAAAAGCACTTTCTGGCCATTGAAGATGGTGTGCGAGAATCGACGCAAAGCTGGCGAGAAGTTTTGCTGAAGCTCAAGCATCGAGGGATGAACGCCCCTCAGCTGGCAATCGGTGATGGTGCCCTGGGGTTTTGGAAAGCCCTGGAAGAAGTTTACGATATAACGCGCCATCAACGCTGCTGGGTACATAAAACAGCCAACATATTAAACAAGTTGCCCAAGTTGTCGCAGCCTAAAGCCAAACAGGCGTTGCATGAAATCTGGCAAGCAGAGACAAAAGAAGATGCTGAAAAAGCCTTTGATTTATTTATAACAACCTATGATGCCAAATTCCCAAAATCAACCTTGTGTTTGCAGAAAGATAGAGAAGAATTATTAGCTTTTTATGATTATCCCGCTCAGCATTGGCAGAGCATAAGAACTAGCAACCCGATAGAATCAACTTTTGGCACCATACGTCACAGAACAAAGCGCGCAAAAGGCTGTCTGTCGCGTGACGGCATGCTGCATATGATGTTTAAACTGAGCCAGTGTGCTGAAGGAAAATGGAGAAAATTAAGAGGCTTTGATTTCCTGAGCAAGGTCATCAAAGGTGTTCAATTTAAAGACGGTATCGAAGTAATATCAGGCAACCAAGTCGCCGCTTGATTTAATGATCAAACACCAGATTTGACAATAACTCCGTGTAATTGTGTATGCCCAGCATGTGACCACAGGTTACAAGCTCATCAGGGTAAAAAAAGAGACCCTTATTTCTCGCACTATCACGGATGTGATTGCGGGGTAGGTTACGAAACTGCATTAATGGAGCTTGCCTGTCAGCTCGGTATCGGAATTAATGCGGCAGCTCTCGTGTATCATAAGCTAGCGCAGGTAATGCTGGAGCGTGATGAAAAGAAGCCACTTTCTGGAAATATCGAGATGGACGACGCTTATTGGGGAGGCAAATCATTTGGCGGAAAAAGAGGACGCGGCACTCCGAAAAAACGCATTTTCTGGCTGCAGTATCAAAGGTTGATGGCAAGCCAGATCAGATGAAACTGGGCGTAGTAAAAGGCTTTCGAACGAATGAAATAAAACAGTGATCGGAGAAGAATCTGGAAACAGAATCATCTGTTTATCGGACGGGTTATCGTGTTTCAGAGTTGTGGAAAAAGGCCGGTATTGACCATCATTCTTTGGTGGTTGGAAACAGCCGTGACGCCTCTTAATCTCGGCTGCGTATTAGGGGTAATCAATTTCCTGATTACCCCTATAAAGCCGCCGGTCTTACGTATGTGGCTAATCTAGTTAATGTTTATAAACATTGTGTTACATATAGTAGAAAATAACGCTTAATTTTTGGTAAGGTTGAATTCCCTGAATATTACATGACAGAGGAAATGTTGCCTCGGCCAGCATAGGCTGCTCACCTTATCACGCCTATGCCGAGACGTTTCTTAAAGTCGGATGCTTGTTAAGGGTAATCAGTATCAATTTTAAATATGAATTCAAAATTGTTGGGCGGCTTAAAAACAGTATTTATAATCGCTATTATTTGTGTCGCAATTTTTGCTTTACTGTTTTATAAAGAGGGTCAGTTAAAAGAATTATTCAAATTTTCAGAGCCAGATCGAATTTCAGCGCTATATTTAAAGATCATGTTAAACATGAACCCCGATGATGCTAGTTTACGGCTTGAGCTAGCGCGTCAGTACGTCAATCTGGGTGAATATGATTCGGCTCGTCTTGAATTGAAACAACTGCTTAAAAAAAATGGTCCAGTAGAAATTGGTGCTAGGTTATTACTTCTTGAGCTTGATCTTAAAAATTTTTTTTCCATTGTCGAAGATGATCCAAGTCGAGAAGAAGAACTGAGAAAGCTACAAAATAAAATCATCGAAATCAGCAAAAGCTCAATTCCGTTAGCACTATTGCCTAAAATTATCAAGCTTAATTTGGAACTTGACCTGCCCGTAGTTGCTGCGAATCTTTATTACCGATGGTCTTCCAATATTTCTGATCCAGTTGACCGGATCGATAAATTAGAAAACTCAGCGCGATGGTATATTGCATCGGGAATGATGCGTAAGGCGACAGAAATATATAAGGAGTGCTATGAACTTTCAGAAAATACAGATCAGGTTAGGCGATATGCG
>JAOULB010000333.1 GCA_029882235.1 Gammaproteobacteria bacterium
CTCGCCGGGTATGGATGATGATCTTAAATATTATCTAACAGAATCACACCGCATTGTTTCTTTGGGCTTGACGAAAAAGAAGCAAAAAGAACTTGGGCTGAATCAGGGCTAAATAGGGGAAAGCAACTAGCCTAATCGTTCTGAACAGGTTATCAGGTTTTGTGGTTTGATTAAGTTTTTGTTTTATGGAAGTATGGTAAGATTATTGAAAATCCGGTAGAGCTCTGTTGTTCCAGGCTGATGATAAGGGAGTCTATCATTACTTAATAATAATTAGTCAGCGGCCATGTTTACAGGGGGTTGAATGGTATGACAGTCATTTTTGTTATTGCAGGAATAATACTCGGGGCGCTTCTCAGCGATATCAGTTCAAATCTTGCTTTGGCGGTTACTGGTGGGGTTATCGGCTTTGTTCTTGCCTATGCTATATCGCTGAATAATCGTGTTCGTGAACTTGCACAGCAACTGAGTACATTGAAGGCAAGTAAGCCAACCGAAGCTGCGTTACCAGCGCCTGATAAATCAAACGATCAAGACGAAGTCAGGGCGAGAACATCAAAGCCTGCTCAGACGCAGACAGTAACTGCCAGTTCGGCGCCACCACCTGAGAAGTCTGCATCAGCATCACTGCAACCCACTACTCCGCAACAAACACCATCGCCATGGGAAGCCGCGAAACCATCAGGGCAGGGCAATAATTCTGCTCCCGGTTTAGATGCAGTTATTTTCGATAAAATAAAAGATTTGCTCTTTGGTGGTAATACAGTTGTACGCATGGGTATTGTCGTATTGTTCTTCGGTTTATCATTTTTGATCAAGTACGCAGCAGAACATAACAAGCTGCCTATTGAAATACGATTAACGGGTGTTGGCATTGTCGCCATCGTGATGTTGATATTAGGTTGGCGACTACGTCATAAGCGTGATAAGTACGCGATGATATTGCAGGGTGGTTCAATTGCTGTTTTATATTTGACGGTCTTTTCAGCGCTACGTATATACCAATTGATACCCGCAGGCGCTGCCTTCTTTATTCTCTTTGCGTTAGCCGTTTTCTCTGCTGCATTAGCGGTATTACAAAATTCTCGATCATTAGCCATATTTGGTATCTCCGGTGGATTTTTGGCGCCGATCTTGACATCGACAGGGCAGGGCAGCCACGAGATGCTGTTTAGCTATTATGCGGTGTTGAACCTGGGTATTTTTGCGATTGCCTGGTTTAAGGCATGGCGTCCTTTGAATATTGTTGGGTTTGTATTTACCTTTGGTATTGCCACTATCTGGGGTGTATTACGTTATACACCTGATTTTCTTTATTCCACAGAACCCTTTTTGATCCTGTTCTTTCTTTTTTATGTGGCGATTGCCGTACTGTTTGCAACACGGCAGAAACCTGAACTGAAAGGTTATGTTGATGGTACCTTAGTCTTTGGTACGCCTATTGCTGTTTTTGGTATGCAATATGGCTTAATACATACGATCGAGTATGGCCTTGCCTTCAGTGCTGTTGCACTGGGCCTATTTTATATTTCGCTTGGCACGGTGTTGATTAAGTATGGTAAATCAATGATGCGTGATATGAGCGAATCATTTCTCGCGATTGGTATTATCTTTGGCAGTTTTGCTGTGCCTTTAGCAGTAGAAGGGCGAGTAACGTCAACCATTTGGGCGCTTGAAGGAGCCGGACTAATCTGGATCGGTTTGAAACAAGGACGCCTGTTTCCACGTTTGTTTGGTATTTTATTGCAGCTAGGTTCGTCAATTAACTTCCTGTTTTCTACAAAATATTCTGGCGATGCTATCCCGATCTTAAATTCGAATTATCTGGGCTATTTTGTTCTGGCAATTTCTCTATTGTTTGCTGCCAATCGTCTGTACGTCTATCGGGACAAACTACGTAAAGGGGAAGGCGGGGTTGAGTTTGTGCTGTTCCTGCTGGGGTGTGTTTGGTGGTTTGCCGGTGGGGTAAGTGAAATTCACACTATGGCTATGAATAAGTATGAATTAAATCTATATCTCGTCTTTTTCGCCTTGTCATCTGTGTTCGCCTTTATTTTATCTGATGTGCTGACATGGCGATTACCAAAATTTGTATTCCTGATTTTGTTACCCATATCGCTACTCATAGCGCTGGCGCAGACAATAACTTTTAGTCACCCATTTATACATTTTGGTTATCTTGCATGGCCAATTGTGGTGGCGTGTTTTTACTGGATGTTAAAAAAGGCCGAGGCGGTGGATTTTTTTATTGAGAAAATAAAGCCACTGCAGCCAGTTATGCACATTGCCATGTTGTGGCTGATTTTATTTCTGTTGATTATAGAATCAAACTGGTGGATTAAGCAGGCTGTAGGCACTGGTGGAATCTGGTTTAAGCTGAGCTGGGTGTTGATCCCTGGTGCTTATTTACTCTTGCTGAACTTACAGCGAGTGCGGCAGTTATGGCCAATTTCACAGTTTAACAAAATCTATATTTTTACAGGCGCGATTCCCCTGACAGCATTTCTTTGGATCTGGGCAATATTTATGATCCTGACAAATCCGGGTAAGCCAGATCCATTACCCTTTTTGCCTGTGTTGAATCCTATGGATATCACTCTGCTATTTGTGTTTTTTGTGTTAGCGCTGTGGTTTGTCAGTATCTTTAAACAATATCGTGAGTCGCTTGTTAATCTCCCAAAGGAACATGTCTTAAAGTTTGCCGGGTTTAGTCTATTTCTATGGGCGAACTCAGTAGTGATACGTAGCTTGCATTACTGGGCTGATGTTGAGCTGAAGTTTAAGGTGATTATGAGTTCTGTGCTGGTGCAGTCATCACTATCATTCTTTTGGGGACTGTTGGCGATGGTTATTATGATTATGAGTAGTTCGAAACGTAATCGGCCTGTCTGGTTTGCCGGTGCAATTTTATTAGGTCTGACGATTATAAAACTATTCATCATTGATCTGAAGAACAGTAGTAATCTTCAGGCCATCGGTGCTTTTATTGCCGTTGGTGTTCTCGCCATGGTGATAGGCTATTTCAGTCCATTGCCACCAAAGTCAT
>JAOULB010000024.1 GCA_029882235.1 Gammaproteobacteria bacterium
ATGGGCTACAAGACAATTATTGAAGACAATATTGATATCCTGGTAGCAGGTGCGGGCCTTGGTGGTACCGGTGCTGCGTTCGAAGCCAGATATTGGGGTCAAAACAAGAAGATTGTTATTGCTGAAAAAGCGAACATCGATCGTTCCGGTGCGGTTGCTCAGGGTCTGTATGCGATCAACTGCTACATGGGTACTCGCTTCGGTGAGAACAACCCTGAAGATCACGTACGCTATGCGCGTATCGACCTTATGGGTATGGTTCGTGAAGATCTGGCTTTTGATATGGCACGTCACGTTGACTCGGCTGTACACCAGTTCGAAGAGTGGGGCATGCCTATCATGCGCAACGAGAAGACTGGCGCATACCTGCGTGAAGGTCGCTGGCAGATTATGATTCACGGTGAATCGTACAAGCCTCTCGTAGCTGAAGCTGCCAAGAACTCAGCGGATAAAGTATTCAACCGTATCTGTGTTACTCACCTGCTGATGGACGAAGCCAAAGAAAACCGTGTTGCCGGTGCCGTTGGTTTCAACGTCCGTACTGGTAACTACCACGTATTCAAGGCTAAGGCTGTTATCTGTGGTGCTGGTGGTGCTTCTAACATCTTCAAACCACGTTCAGTGGGCGAAGGTGCGGGTCGTGTATGGTATGCACCTTGGTCATCGGGTTCTGCTTACGGTCTGATGATCGAAGCTGGCGCGAAAATGACTCAGATGGAAAACCGTATCGTTCTAGCTCGTTTCAAAGATGGTTACGGCCCAGTTGGTGCTTACTTCCTGCATCTGAAAACTTATACTCAGAATGCCTATGGTGAAGAGTACGAATCAAAATGGTTCCCAGCATTACAGGAAATGGTTGGTAGAGAATATCTGGACCCAGAGGCGTCTCACACGACTCACCGTCCAATCCCAACCTGTCTGCGTAACCATGCAATCATCTCTGAGGTGAATGCAGGTCGTGGTCCTATCCACATGGTTACAATGGAAGCCTTCCAGGATCCTCATCTTGAAGAGATTGGCTGGCACAACTTCCTGGGTATGACTGTTGGTCAGGCCGTACTGTGGGCTGCTACAGACGTCGATCCTAAGTACGAAAACCCAGAGCTGACTACTTCTGAACCTTATGTAATGGGTTCACATGCGACAGGTTGTGGCGCATGGTGTTCAGGTCCTGAAGATGTTTCTCCAGCAGAATACTTCTGGGGTTACAACCGTATGACGACTGTTGAAGGTCTGTTCGGTGCCGGTGACGCGGTGGGTGGTACTCCACACGCATTCTCATCGGGTTCTTTCACTGAAGGACGTCTGGCTGCTAAGGCTGCCTGTAAATACATCGACGACGGTAAGGCTGAAGGTATCCGTGTTTCTGATGCTCAGATTGCCAAGCGTAAAGCTGAAATCTACAAGCCTATGGAAACTTACACCGTTGGCCGTAACGAGATTGTTGCTGGTAGTGTTAACCCTAACTACATCAACCCACGTCAGGGTCTTGATCGTCTGCAGAAACTGATGGATGAGTACTGTGGTGGTTTTGGTGTTAACTACATGACTAACGACAAACTTCTTAGTATTGGTCTGAAGAAGATGGCGATTCTGGGTGAAGACCTGGATAAGATTGCAGCATCAGACATCCATGAACTGTTACGTGCATGGGAACTGAAGCATCGCTTCCTGACTTCTGAAGCAGTATTCCAGCATACAATGTTCCGTAAGGAAACTCGTTGGCCTGGTTACTACTATCGTGGTGATGCCATGAAGGTTGATGATGAGAACTGGCACGTACTGACTGTTTCTCGTCGTGATCCTAAGACTGGCGAATACACGATGGAAAAAGCGCCTCTGTATCACCTGGTAGGTGACATTGAGGACAAAGACCTTGCTAAGCTGAAAGCAGAAGGTCACCACTAAGCAAATTAAGCTGGCTTGGCCTGATATATACGGGTCAGGCCAGCTACAGTTTGTTTGAATAAAAATAAAAAGGGCCGACATGCTGTGTTGGTCCTTTTTTTTCTATTTGACGATTATTTTTATCTCGTCAAAGACGTAAGTTAAGAACTATTTGTAGTTAGCGAGATTTAGGTTATGAACATCCTTGAAAAAACTGATGAAGAGATTTTAGATTTGGCCAACCCAATGTGGGCTGACCTGGTTAAGTACTCCAATGAAGGAAATTATGGTGCCTTTACCCGCAACTTCTCGTCTTCATTTATTAAGGGCGCGAACGAAGTTGAAATGGGTAAGCAGTTTGCAAGAAGTGAACTGGCAAAAAACCTTTCTGAAGATTATAGCTATCTCGGCATGATACGCCGCGGTGAATATATAACGGTGTTATATAAAGTAATAAACAAAAAAGACCAGGGTGAGTGGTTGGGTAGACTCGTTCTCGGTTATGAAAAAGACAAAGTCAAAATATTTGGCGCAACGCTTTTTTAGAATCAAGTTTTAAGCAGTGTTAGTAAAGCAGGTTATATAAGCATGTCAGATATAATTGAAGACGAAAAATTCGTTGAACTGAATTACAAGGTTGTCGATGAGAAAACCGGCGATATCCTTGTTACTGTGGATTATCCCATCGGTTATGTTCATGGTGTCAATGATGTGATGTCTGAAGAAGTGACAAAACATCTATATGGCAAGAAAGTGGGTGATATCATCGAAGTACCCATCGATACCAAGCTGTTATATGGCGAAAGAGACGAGTCACTGGTCTTTACCGATCATATCGAGAATGTACCCGAAGAATATCGCGAAATTGGTATGACCATTACCATGGAAAATGAAAAGGGTGAAATGAAGAATTTTATTGTTACCCGCTTCGATGACAAGACCCTGACTATTGATGGAAATAATCCACTATGTGGTCGCGACGTGACCTTTAAGCTGGAGATTCTGACAGTCCGTGAAGCAAGCGATGAAGAGATCGATGCGGGTGGACCTGTCGATGCCAACCCTGATTTAAACGAAATACTTAGCAAGGCCAAATGAAGTATTCAAGCAGTATTCTCTTTTATCCTGTCAACCGAGCGCTTGAGCAAGCCATTCTTGATTCTCGAGACCTGTTGACGGCTGAACAGTCTGAATCACTCTTCCCTGACAGGAGTGCAGCAGTTGCAGACAATTTTCTTTTCACTCGCGGTAATTTTGAACAGCATCGATATAGTTCTGCTGTTTTTGAAAACCTGCGTGACGCCCTGCAAGCAAGCCTGACTGATGAGTTGCGAGCCAACGATCCAATGGTCTGGGCCGAAACACAGAACAGGCTTGGCAATATCCTTGGTGGATTGGCTCAGAAGCAGAATGATGTTGAACAGTATGCCAAGGCAGCCGACTGTTTTACACTTGCGCTGGAAGTATATAGTCAGGAAAACACACCACACGAATGGGCCGAGACTCAGGTTAATCTTGGCACAGCATTACAGGCACAGGGGCGACTGGAGTCTGACGCGAAATTATTAAATAAATCTGTTGATGCCTTCACTGCCTCATTACTGGTGTATACAAAAAAAGACACCCCTGAAGCGTGGAAGCTTGTGATGATTCAGCAGGGGCTGAGTATGCATAACCACGGGCTGTTGCTTAAAGGTAATCGCACCTTCCAGAAATCGGTCGTGGCCTATAAAAATGCAATCTCCGAGCTTGATGCCGATAACCATCCCTTTGAATTAGCCGCCGCACATAATAATTGTGGAGCCGTGTTACACAACCTGGCTGAGTCAGAAGAAAACCCGGATCGTTTTGAAGAGGCAATAAGGTCTTATGAAAAGGGCTGGACAGTCTGTATGGAACAGCAACTTCCAGTGCATCTTTCGGTACTATGCCGCATCAATAAGTCGACGGCGCGAGGTGTACTGGCTGAGTTGACGAATGATGCTGCGCTTGCAGATGATGTCGCCGACGAACTTGAAGTTATCCTGGAGTGTTTCCCGCATGCCTTACAGCCGCTTTGTGCGATGCATTGTAAAGAGCTGATGGAGAAAATGCGCGCGAAGGTTGAAACAATCCGAGGTTAGGTTTTTATATTGAGTCGATACTTAAATCCGCTCAGAAAGCTTGTAATCAACATTCAGAAACGCACCAATCTCAGAAGCGAATTTGATCACGCGCGAGCCAAAACCTACAGCAGGCTCTGACTCATCCTTATCAATCGAGAGAGTTAACTCTACCCCGATTCGTGGCGACAGGTTATGGGCTTTGCAAACTTCGATAATCTTGTCCTTGCTGTGTTCGATCTTTTTCAGGATTTCATTATCGATGAGTCTGTAAACATCGATCACCTGCTCATCAGAATTGATGGTCGCTGAAGAGAACTCCCACGAGCTGATGACCGGCTTGTCGAGGTCACCGCGGGTACCGGCATCATTTGTCGAAGTGGGTTCCAGACCGAGATGTTGTGTGATGATCTCAGGGTTAAAGTGATAGCCAACGATTGAAAAGTAGGCTCGACCTTTATTCGGCGTCACGGGGTAGTCCTCTTCGATTACGGGTAGTCAGGGCAGCGGATTATACCGCATAGGCTGTAGCGTGGCGGCGTCTATGCAGAAAATAACTGTAAATAATTGATTTATTAGATATTAAAATACCCACTTAAAAAAATATTATAGAAATATTCGTTATGTTTCAGCTGCAAAAGAGGTAAAGTTACGAGCTGAGATTTGACCGCGTCGCCAGATTCTTGCCCAGGCAATCCGTGGTCTCTGGTAAACGATAAATTTGTACAAAAGACGAAAGGTGTCGAGAGTGTCGTCTGAGAAAAAAAGAGACCCGAATAATCCCTGTCTGTTCTGTACCGATGCCAAAGGAGTGTCACTACAGAATGAGCTGGCCTATAGCGCCAGAGACAGCTACGCCGTGAGTCCCGGGCATTCTGTGGTTATCCCGCGTCGCCACGTGGCCGAGTTTTTCGACCTGACACCAGAAGAGGTGGCAGACTGTATGGAATTGATTAAAAAGGAAAAAAAGCTCCTGGATGAGGAGTTTAGCCCGGATGGCTACAATGTCGGTGTGAATGTCGGTCCTGCTGCAGGGCAGAGCATTCACCATGTGCATATCCATATCATTCCTCGTTATAAGGGTGATGTGGAAAATCCCCAGGGCGGGGTGCGTCATGTGATACCAAAAAAGGCACATTACCGGCGTTAGATGTTATAATTGAGTCAGCTTTGTAATGGGAGGGGCTGACAGTCCTGTTAATATTCCTCCCAATTTTAACCATTTAGGAGATAAGATTATGGCCGAATTTACTAGACCTAAAGTGCCTCAGGGCGTAACAGAGTACGTTACGACTACTCAGAAAGAAATTGTTCCTGGACAGTTTCATGTTGGTTATACAACAGAATGGAAATCTTTCCAGAAAGAACAGCCATACCAGACTCCAAAGAAACCTTAAGTTTACTTTTGAGTGAATAAAAAAAACCGGAGCATCTGCTCCGGTTTTTTATTGCATAAAATAACTTGTTCTTATCGATACAGGCCTTTCTGCGCTGCACGTTCATACTGCTCGACCTGTTTCATGACCAGGTGAATGGCTTCAGCATAAGGAACAGTGCCTGCCTTGCGGATAATTTCCATGCCCTGTCTACTTAAAGCAAAAGTAATAAAGTCTTTAACTTTTGGATCACTACGCGCACCCTGAGTTACAAGATAAAGTGGGCGATAGAGCAAGTAATTACCACTCTTAATATTTTCATAAGACGGTGCATGGCCTTCGAGCTTCAGGATTTTGACATCGCGACGTTTAGCGCTACTGATACCTGTAGTTGCAATTCCATTGATATTTTTTACGACACCTTTTTCCAGTGGCCCGGAAGATTTCATGACAAATTTACCACGAAAGTCCTGATCAAAATTGGCAAAGACAATTTCTCGCAATGTTCGGCCGACACCAGAAATTTTACCCTGGCGAGTATAGAGATCGATAGGCTGGTCAGGGCCGCCGAGCTGTTTCCAGTTATTAATTTTGCCAAGATAAAGGCCCTTGAGTTGATCAAAGGTAATGCTGTCGACCGGGTTCTTTTTATTTACAATCACAACCAGAGCATCCCAGGCAACGGGAACCTGATAGGCGCCGCGTTCACGCGGATCTGTGTCGATAGTCGCCCGGCATGCGCCGCCAATATTGATTTCGCCTTTTACGACATTGCGTATGCCTTTGGTCGCGCCGCCACCCTGCAGGGTAATTTTGATACCTGTTTTGGCTTCATAGGCGCGCGCCAGTTCTTTCATAAATGCTTTTTTAGTAATACCGCAGCCAGCCCAGATCATTTCACCGCCGATGGTTGCCGGTGGTGCTGCTATAACCTGTACTGGTACTGAGACAATGAATAATACTACTGCGAGGATATTGGATTTCATCTCGCAACCTCCTTTTTTAGTCTGTGCAATTTAGAGTATATAAGGGTAAGACAAAAAGATCAGGATGTTTATTCCTTCCTTCCAATAAAATATATTAATAAGCATCGAGAGTTCACACATTTTTGTTTATGTGATCTTCAGTGGAATGGCCGGTTCACATTATTTAGGCGTGAATAAATGCTGTTTCATTCGCAAAAAAAACCCCGCTATCATGCTCAGACGATAGCGGGGTTTTGATTCAGCGTAGACGTGATTTAGCTATCGAGACTCTGATAGTAATCAATCAGGATCTTGGCCACTTCAGGACGTGAGAACTCTTTCGGTGGGGCAATGCCCTGACCGAGCATTTCACGGACTTTTGTACCTGACAGCAGTACGAAGTCATCTTTCTCGTGATCTGGGGCTTCGTTCATCATCACAACCTTGTTGAGTTTCTTCGACCAGGCCGTGTGATCGGCGCGGAAAATTTCGATATCCATCGCACCCGCTGGGACTTCGTCATCAAAGATAGTCTGGGCGTCAAAGGCACCGTAGTAGTCGCCTACACCGGCGTGGTCACGACCAATGATGAAGTGGGTGGCACCCATGTTCTGACGGAAGTAGGCGTGCAGAACGGCCTCACGTGGACCTGCATAGAGCATGTCGAAACCGTAACCGGTGACCATGGCGCTATTGGGTGGGAAATACAATTCAACCATCTTACGAATCGCGTCATCACGCACTGGAGCAGGAATATCACCCTTTTTCAGTTTACCCAGCAGCATGTGAATCACCAGACCATCACAGCCGAGGCGGTCCATAGCCATGTGGCACAGTTCTTCGTGAGCCAGATGCATGGGGTTACGAGTCTGGAAGGCAACGATCTTTTTCCAGCCACGTTCTGAGATTTCGTTACGAATTTCAACCGCAGTGCGGAAGGTATCGGGGAATTCAGTCTGGAAGTAGCTGAAGTTCAGCACCTGAATGGGGCCAGAAACGGCTTTACGGCCCTGGCTGTTAAATGCAGCCACACCAACGTGTTCAGGATCTTCGGTACGGTAGACCTTTTGTGTCATGATTTTCATTTGTTCATCAGAGACGTCTTCGATGGCTTCAACGTCCATGATGGCCAGCACTGGGTTGCCATCAACGTTAGGGTCACGCAGGGCGATACGCTTGGCATCACCAATAGCATCGGTGTTTTCTAGCAGGCACAGAACAGGAACTGGGAAGAAAGAGCCATCAGTCAGGGTCATTTTTTCAGCAGCACCCATGGCATCAGCCACATTCATGAAGCCTTTTAATGGGTTGAAGTAACCACCGCCCATCATCACGGCATTACCGGCGGCCTGAGAGCTGATTACTACTGAAGGCAGGCCTTCTGCTTCTTTGCTCAGTTTGTCGTGTTCCGAATCGTCATAGACGAAACGGGGCTGTAATTCATCAGAACCAATTGGCTTAATCATGTTCATTTCCTCATTTTGGTCTTAGCCCTTGCCGGGCACTGGTATTTTCTTAAAAAAATCAATTAAATCAGGTATATATCATCTGGCCAGATTTTATTGCCACAATAGTTGGCGAAGGCCATATTTTTGAGAGAGGCAAATATACCGTAGTCTGTCAGCCCGGCATAATCGGTAAATTTATATGGGCATAGATTGGCCCTAGATCAGTCCTGAGCAGGCAAAAAAAAGCGCCCGCAGGCGCTTTTTGAAGCTTTGGCTGTCAGAATTCAGGCCGCAGCATATTGAGATTTGGCTTTCTGTGCGGCCTTGGCTTCTTCAGCAGAGTAGGCCTTACCCGACCAGAGCATTTCATAGGCAATTTCTTCATTGCCGTTTTCGCATAGCTCAAGCGCCTGCTGGAACAAAGGCTGGAAGGTTTCTGATTTATGCGATTGTTCGTGATCTTCAAAGCTGTTCCAGAAGGTGACGATCAGGGCTTCTTTGCCTTTCAGTGGGCTTTCGACGGCCTGGCCAACGGTTGAGCCTTCATTGGAGACTGCACCGCTGTTGAGGGCCACAAAGCCACCAACAAAGCCGGTTTCAGAGTGATAGGTTTTGACGTTTTCACACAGGAAGGCGATGCGTTCCTGCAGATCGTCTGTGGTGTATTCAGGTTTCAGGATGACACGATTAATAGTGACAACACCATCATGTGGAAAGTTGTGAATCAGGCTACCAGACATGACTAATCTCCTATTAGTAATTAATTAATTGCTAATATAGTTACTTAATAAGTTTTATCAAGGGCTAGTCAAAAATAATTCTATACACCTAAAAATTAGTGGGGAATAATAACTGTTTGATTTTAATAGGGAGTGAGTTTACTGGTTGGCCCAGGCCTTTTTAATGGTATCGGCAAGTTTCATTGGATCAAAGGGTTTGGCAATAACCTCGATGGCGCCCAAAGACTTAAACTGTTGAATTTCCTGGGGTTGTACCTTCGCGGTCATGAACATAACAGGTGTGTTTTTAAGTAGATCGATTTTACGAAGCTCTTTTAAGGTCGTGGGTCCATCCATGCCGGGCATCATGACATCAAGCAGGATTAAGTCGGGTAGATATTCTGGGGCGACTGCGATTGCATCCTGACCAGAATTACAGACTTCCAGATTAAATCCACCGACATTTTCCAATGCAATGCGAGCGATGGCCTGAATATCGGGCTCATCTTCAACATAGAGGATTTTATTTAAATCTGGCATTTATGACTCCGAGTTTAATGTCGTACAGTTGTATCTGTAACTTTAGACAAAGCAGGTGGTATTTGTAAATTCTCATTAGTTAATCTTTCCTGGATAAACAGAGGCAGGTCAAAAAAGAAACGAGTGCCTTCTTCCTGAGTTGATTTGACATAGATTTGTCCATGGTGACGCTCAATGATTGATTTTGCAATACTTAGACCTAGCCCCGCTTTGCCCGGCTGGCGTGTATCGCCTGAATCGACCTGAAAAAACACATCAAAGATTGAGTCGCATACTTCTTCTGGGATCGTATTACCTTTATTAGTGACGGTAATTCTTGCATATGCTCCATTCTTTTCGGTATTTAGTGTGACCTCGCTGTCAGGTTCTGCATAGTGCAGGGCATTGTTGAGCAGATTATCCATGACACGCAGTAAAAGTTTCAGGTCAATACGAAAATACAGCTCGGTATCATCATTATCCACCTTTAGACGGATGCCCTTTTGTAAAGCAAGATCAAGTGTGCGACGGACAACCTGATTGAGAAAATCATGCACCTGGATAAGTTCCGGTTCAAACATGAAATCACCAAACTCCAGTTGTTGTATTTCAAGTATATCGTTTATAAGTTTTTGTAATCGTTCTGAACTAGATTGAGCCGCATCGAGCATTTCAGTAACCTGATCCGGTGACAGGTGGCTGACCTTTTTGTCAGCGAGTAGCTTGAGTGCACCCTCAATAGTCGTCAGTGGCGTTCGTAGTTCATGACTAATGGTTGAAATAAATTCATTTTTTATGCGGTTAGACTGTTGCCGCTCACTAATATCACGACCTACACCAGTGTACATCTGATGCCCATCAAGCTTGAGTGGAGTGATCGCCAGCTCCAGAGGAAATGTGTGGCCGCTACTGTGTTTACCCGTATATTCAACCATTTTAGTTAAAATTTGATTGTCAGCATCATGATGATGTGTGGTGAAATTAATGGGCAAATCAAGAATCAGATCAAACAGCGTGCATGTTTTAAGTTTATCCTGTGAAAGCCCAAACATTTCTTCTGCGGCCGGGTTGTTGCTATTGATATAACCGCGCTGATCAAAGGTAAGAATAGCTTCATTGATCGTACTGAGAACACTGCGCAGAAACTCCCCCTGTTTTTGTAGAATATTTTCAGCTTCCTGCCTGTTGTAGGCATCACGATATCCGGCAATCAGACTACCGCAGGTGCGTAACAGTGGTTGGAGTTGTTCAAGGAGTTGATCATCATAACCCACAGCCCGGTTGGCGATGCCAAGCATGCCGACAAACTGTGAACCACGATAGATGGGGGCGCCGAGAAAGGCCTTAAGTGGGGGGTGGCCTTCCGGCGTGCCGGCGCCCCGCAAATCGTTGCTCGGGTCATTACTAATTACGGCTTTGCCCGTTTTTATAACCTCACCAAACAGGCTATCGAGATTATAAAACTCTAGGCCTGATGGGGCATTTGCCGCATAAAATTCTCTGGTCTCATCATTCCAGGCAATATTCGTGATCGCATGGGTTTTGAGATAGGGTATATTACCATCCTTGTAGTGGATTTCACCAATAAATCCGTACTCACTTTCAGTAAAGTCTAAAACATCAGATAACATACCGTTAAACAGGGTCTTAGAATCACCGTCATCAATGTAATGAGATTGGGCGCGTTCAATTGCAGTAAGAAGTTTCTGCTGCAAGGACTGAGTTGGATTTTCCATAAGTGAAAAACTGCCTTTTTTGAGTGCCGGTGTGATTGAGGTAACGGCAGCGAGAAGGATTTGGAAAAGGGGGATTTACAATATTTTACTTAATTTGAATGCTTACAAAAGTTAACAGCTGAAGGATTTAAATGGATTTAATGTTCCAGCCTGTTCATTTCAATCCAGAACTGGCTACCCGTGCCAGGTTTGCTGACAACGCCAATACGTCCGCCCATAAGTTCGATCAACAGTTTGCTGATGACCAGGCCGATGCCCGTACCTTCAATTGAGAGTTGATCGGCATCAAGTCGATCAAATGGATTAAAGAGGCGACCAATTTGCTCAGGGGTAAGTCCATCGCCACTGTCATGAATAGATAATTTGATTTTATTCGTATCAACTTTTTCGCATTCAATTGTTATTGAGCCTTTGTCACGATTATATTTTACTGCATTTGATAACAGGTTCAGGATAATTTGTTTCATACGCGTATTATCGACTTCGACGACTTCATTATTACAGTTTTTAGCGTGATTAATGATCTGTATTTCTTTTTCTTTCACCAGTGGCTGGATTAAGGCGATAGATTCAGTAATTAAGTCGTTAATGAGTACCGGTTCCATATTAATGCTGAGCCGTCCTGATTCGACGCGGGCAAGATCGAGAATGTCATTAATCAGATCGAGCAGATGACGTGCGGCATTAAGAATTTCCGTCATACTATCATGCTGAGATGGAGTAAGAGGATCGTCCTTATCGGTTTCAAGTAACTCGCTAAAGCCAATGATAGCATTCATAGGGGTGCGTAATTCGTGGCTCATACGCGAAAGGAAATCCGACTTCGCCTGATTGGCTTTTTCCGCTTCCTCTTTTGCGACAAGTAATTCGAGTTCAAATTGTTTACGGTCCGTAATGTCACGGAGTGAGGCGAGTATCATCCTTTGACCATCTTTCTGCAGTAGTCCAAGATTTACTTCAACAGGAAAATTTGTGCCATCTTTACGCTTCAGGATACTGTCTGTTCTGAATGATTTGCCACTATTTAAAAGGTTTGCCAGCTTTTCAATTGAAACAGGGTTTGGCCCAATATCAATATCATCAATGGTTAGATGTTGAAGTTCCTTTTTTGAGTAAGACAGAGATTTACAGGCCTGCTGGTTTACATCGATAATATTTCCTTTAGTGTCGTGTAATAGCAAAATATCAGCAGCATTATCAAACAAGGTGCGGAATCGTTGTTCACTGGACTTTAATTCAAACTGAAGCTGTTCAAGATCGGCAACCTGGCGGGTGAGCTGTTCATTACGTTGAGAAAAACGAA